>NZ_JBEPDU010000002.1:0-277788 GCF_040300525.1 Saccharopolyspora sp. NPDC000359
TGGTGGGGCCGGAGGCGGACACCCTCGCCGAGGACATCGAGGACCTGCGGTGAGTGTCGAGGTCGGCAGCCCGGTGGCGGGCCTGGCCACCGGGCCGCTTGCCCGGCCCGGTCCAGCGCGGCCCCCGGGAAGGCCTGCGCGGCGCCTTGCCGGGCTGCCCCGCGGGGACCGCCGGGTGCGCCACGAGGCGCGTCCACCGGGTGTGCGGGGGCATCGCGCGGCGCTGCGGGGACCGGGCGAACAGCACCCACGCGCCAACCGTGGCCAGCACGGTGACCAGGCCCGCGACCTCGAGGGCGTGCCCGGGCCCGGCGAACTCCGACAACCAGCCCAGCAGCGGGCCACCGACCGCGCCGGAGGCCGCGGTCACCATGCTCTTGGCCGCCAGCACCCGGCCGCGCATGTCCTCGTCGGTGTCCAGCTGGATCCGCGTGCTCGTGGCCGTGTCGAGCACGACCGCGCCGACGGCGATGGGCAGCAGGAACGCGGCGAAGACCCCCAGCGTGGGCGCGCTGCCGCTGAACAGCTGGAGCACGCTGGTGACCAGGGCCATGACCAGCACCAGGCGCAGCGTCAGCTGCTTGCACGCCGCGGCGGCGAACCCGCCGACGATGGTGCCGACCGCGAAGACCACCGACAGGAACCCGTAGCCCGGCGCTCCGCCGCCCAGCGGTCCGTCGCTCATGGCCGCCATGGTGACCTGGTAGTTGCGACCGAGGCAGGACAGCACGAAGCTGAGCAGGAACAGCACGATCAACGGCCGGTGCCCGAGCACGTAGCGCAACCCGGCGGTGACTCCCGCCCGCTCCGGCGCGCTGGTCCGGAGCACGAACATCCCCTCCGGCCGCACCCGCGCGATCGCGACCAGCACGGCCGCGAAGCTCAGCGCGTTGAGCAGCAGGAGCAGCGGCACACCGGTGACCACCACGAGCGCCCCGGCCAGCCCCATGCCGAGGATCCGGCCACCGGAGCTGATGATCGACCCCAGTGCCAACGCGTTGCTCAGGTCCTCGCGCGGGATCAGCTGGGAACCGAAGCGGCCGAGCGCCGGGCCGTCGAACACCGAGACGACCCCGCCGACCAGCGCGGTCGCGTACACCGCGGCCAGCGGCCCGTCGGTCCACGCCACGCCAGCGAGCACGAGCGCCAGCAGCCCGTGCAGCAGCTGGGTGGTGAACAGCACCCGCCGGGTCGGCCAGCGGTCCGCGACCGCGCCTGCCCACGGTGCCAGCACCACGCCCGGGAGGGTCTGGAACAGCAGCGACAACCCGAGCATCCCCGGAGACCCGGTCTTGACCAGGACGAACCAGTTGAGGGCGAGGTTCTGCATCCAGGCGCCGGTGACCGAGACGAGGTCTGCGGTCGCCCAGCGCCGGTAGTTCGGGTGCTTCAGCGCGCGGAACATGGTCGCGGCGGAGGCGCGCACGGTGGGGTCCTTCCTGGGGATCTCGTCACCGGCGGCCGGGGGTTCGGGGGTCGGCGCACCGGGCGGCGCCGGGTCGAGTGCGGCGCACCAGGCACGGTGGCACCCGCACCCATAACCTGAAAACTGTTTGTGTTCGGCTTCTCAGCCCGCGCCGAGAATTCCTGGCAGATCACGACCTTCCGCCGAACGACTGGTCACGAGCAGTCAGCGAAAGCGCTCGCGGTGCGGGTTTTCGCGAACCACCCGAGGGGTGGTGGAGCAGGAGTTGCCGCACACTGCCAACGAGGAGGCTCGTGCGCGAAGCCGCGGGGCGGCGGACAAGCAGTGCTCGCGCGACCCGACGTCCCTCCCGAGCCCCGAGGCTGGAGCAGCGCACGAGGACGACATGGCCGATGTCACGCGCCAAGCACGGCGCGCCGAACGCAGCACCGCGGTGCGGGTGCTGGGCGCGCTGGGGTGGACCTGCTACGGGTTCATCCACCTGATCATCGCGTGGCTGGCGGTCGAGGTCTCCCTCGGCGAGCCGCGCAAGCAGCCAGCTCCGCAGGGGGCGATCGCCGAGATCGCCCGGCAGCCGGTCGGCTCGGCGGTCCTGGTCACCCTCGCCGTGGGACTGGTCGGGTTCGCCGCCTCGCAGGCCATCATGGCGGTGATCGGCTTCCGGTGGGTCACCGGCCGCCCCACGCGCGCTACCCGGAAGCTGGGCGCGCTCGGGCGCGCGGTGTTCTCGCTCGGTCTCGGCGTGCTGGCGGCCAAGCAGCTGACCGGCCAGCGGGTCGGCTCCAGCAGCGCGGGCCAGCAGCACCTCACGGCCGACCTGCTCCGGCTACCGGCTGGCTGGGTCATCGTGGCGCTGGTCTCGGCCGTGGTGCTGGTGATCGCGGTGGCGACCGCCCGCCGCGGGGTGATCCGCAGCTTCCTGGAGGACCTCGACGTGCGCTGCCTCTCCGAGCGTGCCCGGCGCTGGGTCGAGCGGACCGGCATCGTCGGCTGGGTGGCGAAGGGCATCGCCTACGCCAGCATCGGCCTCCTCTTCGCGGCGGCGGCGATCTCCAGCGATCCGCACAAGTCCGGCGGCCTCGACCAGGCGCTGCACCTGCTGGCCGGGTACCTGGTCGGCCGGATCGCGCTGTGGTTGATCGCGGCCGGGTTCGTGGCCTTCGCCGTGTTCTGCTTCGCGGCCGCGCGAACCCACCGGCGGTAGGCCGCGCTCAGCGCCGCGTGCCGCGCCGGATGCGGAGCAGCGCGCTCAGGCCCGCCGCCGCCGCGGTCGTGAGGGCGAGCGCGGCACGGTGCCGGGAGGCCCACGCCTGCGGACTGCGCTCCTTGGCGTCGAAGACACCCCGCGCGCCGTAGTCCCGGCCGCCCGGACCGTCGGCGGGTGTCCAGAGGTTCTCCGCCTGGTTCGGGTCGTCGACGGAGTCGTTCTGCTGCGCGGCGTAGGCGTTGCGAGCCAGGTAGTGGTCGAGCGCTCCCGCGCCCACCGCGTTGGCGAGCAGGGTGCCCACGGTGCTGCCGCCGACCCAGTACTCGCGGCGGCGCGGGTGGTCCGCGGCGTGCAGCACGGCTTCCGCGGCGACCTCGGGCTGGTAGATCGGGGGCATCGGTTGCGGGTGCTGCGGCAGGCGGGACAGCGCCCACGAGAACTGCGGAGTGTTGATCGCGGGCAGTTGCACCATCGTGGTCCGGACACCGCTGCGCTCGTGCAGCAGCTCGCAGCGGAGGGACTCGTTGAAGCCCTGGATCGCGTGCTTGGCCCCGCAGTACGCCGACTGCAGCGGAATTCCCCGGTACGCCAGGGCAGAACCGACCTGCACGACCACGCCCCGGTCCCGGGGGCGCATGCACCGCAGGGCGGCCATCGTCCCGTGCACGTAGCCGAGGTAGGTCACGTCGGTCACCCGGCGGTACTCCGCCGGGCTGATCTCCTCGAACGGCGCGAACACCGTGGCGAAGGCGGTGTTGATCCACACGTCGATGGGCCCGAGCTCGGCCTCGGTGCGCGCCGCCGCCTGCTCGACCTGCTCGTGGTCCGCGACGTCGACGGGGATCACCAGCGGGGTCCCGCCAGCGCCGCGGACGTCCCGCGCGGCGGCCTCGAGCCCGACGCGACCGCGGGCCAGCAGCGCCACCTTGGCCCCGCGACGCCCGCACGCGCGCGCGACCGCGCGCCCGACGCCCGCGCTCGCGCCCGTCACGACCACCACGTTCATGGTGTACCGCCCCGACCACGCGGGGCCGGGGACGGCCGCGTTCCGGTGCACCGGCTCATCTCCGGTGCACCCCGCCCCTGCGCCCATCCATGAACACCCGGAGGACCTCCGGGCCGCTGGGGCCGGTCCGCAGCAGGTCCGGCGGGCCGGAGCGCTGCCTCGGGATCTCGCGGTGCGCTGACAACCTGGCGGTGATGCGGCGTGCCGCACCTCTCAGCTTCTCGGTGTGGTACATCCAGCCGAACCTCCTCGACACTGCAATCCGGGATCTCGGCCCCCGGCTACCCGAGCGCGCCTGGTCCTCAACCTCACCGTGACAAGCGCTACTTCCCCGGCTGCAGCAGCACCTTCACCGCACCGTCCACTTTGCGCTGGAAGATGTCGTAGCCGTGCGGCGCCTGCTCCAGCGGCAGCCAGTGGGTGGCCAGGTCGCGCACCCCGAGCGGGTCGGACTCGTCCACCACCAGCGGCAGCAGGTCACCGGTCCAGTGCTTCACGTGGGCCTGCCCCATGCTGACCCGCACGCCCTTGTCGAACATCGTCAGCATGGGCAGCGGATCGGCGGTGCCCGCGTAGACACCGCTCAGCGAGATCGTCCCGCCGCGCCGCACCGCGTCGATGCACTGGTACAGCGCGGTCAACCGGTCCACGCCCGCCTTGGTCATCATCGGTTCCGCCACGGCGTCGGGCAGCGCGGTGACCAGCTTCTGCAGGAACTCGGCTCCCGGGGACCCGTGCGCTTCCATGCCGACGGCGTCGATCACCGAATCGGTGCCCCGCCCCGCCGTCATGTCCCGGACCACCGCTGGCACGTCGTCCTGGTCGCGCGCGTCGACCACCTCGACGCCGTGCCGGACGGCCATCTCCAACCGCTCCGGCTCCAGGTCGATGCCGATCACCCGGGCGCCGCGGTGCGCGGCGATCCGCGCGCTCATCTGCCCGATCGGCCCGAGCCCGAACACCGCGACCGAGCCCCCTTCGGGGATGGCCGCGTACTCGACCGCCTGCCACGCCGTGGGCAGCACGTCCGAGAGGTAGACGAACTGCTCGTCCGGTGGCCCGTCGGGCACCTTGATCGGGCCGAACTGCGCTTGCGGCACCCGCAGCAGCTCGGCCTGGCCGCCCGGCACGCTGCCGTACAGCTTGGTGTAGCCGAACAGCGCCGCACCGCAGCCGTGCTCGCGCACCTGCGTGGTCTCGCACTGCGCGAACAACCCGCGGTCGCACATCCAGCAGTGCCCGCAGGAGATGTTGAACGGGATCACCACCCGGTCCCCCGGCTTGATGTGCGACACCGCCGACCCGGTCTCCTGGACGATCCCCATCGCCTCGTGCCCGAGCACGTCGCCCGGCGCCAGGAACGGGCCGAGCAGCTCGTACAGGTGCAGGTCGGAGCCGCAGATCGCGGTGGTGGTGACCGCGATGATCGCATCGGTGTCGGCTTCGAGCCTGGGGTCGGCAACGTCGGTGACCTCGACGTTGCGCGGCCCCTGCCAAGTGAGCGCCCTCATGCGCACCTCCGTGTTCTGCTCACGACCGCGCCCGCCGGGTCCGGCGTCCGCTCTCCTTGCGCAGCGCTTCGACGAGCTGCCCCTTGGTCATCCTGGAACGTCCCGAGATGTCGAGCTCCTTCGCCCGGTCGTACAGGTGCTTCTTGCTGGCCTGCTCGTCCACGCCGCCGCTGGTCGGCTTGGCCCGCTGCCCGGCGCCCCGCTCCGCCTGCTCGTCCGACGGGCCCTTGCGCTGCTTGGGCATCCACCGGTCGCCGACCTTCTCGTACTGGTGCTTCAAGGCCGAGTAGGCCGTCTGGTGCGCGCGCCGACCTTCCCCGTAGGACTCGACCGCGCTGTCGTGCGCCTTCATCCAGGTCTCCTGCGCGCCCTTCGGTGAGCGGCGCAACGTCGAGGGGAGTTCCTCACGAGCAGGCATGGTTTCCCTCCGTTCTGCTCGTCCTCCTGCGGCTGGGCCCGCGGGAGGACCGGGCGCCGCTGACCGGGGTGTTCCCGCCGTGGGCTCCGGGGCAAACGCGGCGCGGGTGAACTCGTGGTGTGAGGGCCGATCCCGGTGGGTAGGTGAGTGATGACCAAGACCCACCGGAGAAGGGCGGGATCATGATCACGCTGGGAATCATCCTCCTCATCATCGGTTTCCTCACCGGCGTCCAGATCATCTGGGTGCTGGGGATCGTCGCCGTCGTGGTGGGCGCCGTCCTGGCCATCGCGGGCGGCACCGGGCACGCCATCGCCGGTCGCAAGCACTGGTTCTAGCCCGGCCGCGCTGCCCTGCCCCGAGCGCGGGCAGCCATGCGAAGCGCGAGGACGTCGTTGCCGGGCAACGACGTCCTCGCGCTCGTCAGTCCTACTTGCCGCGACCCGAGAGCGCGTCCCGGAGGCGGTCGATCATGCCCGCGCCCGGGTCCAGCACCATGTTCGCCGGGGGCTTGTCCGGCGCCGACGGGTGCGGCCGGGTCGGGGCCCGCTCCTTGGCCTGCACGATCTTCGCGCCGAGGTCCTGCAGCTCGTCCGCCGAGCAGGCCTGCTGCAACCGGGGGAAGAGGTCCTTCTCCTCGTCGTCGACGTGGTGCCGGATGTCGGAGATCAGCTTGCGGACCAGGCGGTCGAACTCGGCGTCCGAGGGTTCCATCCCCTCCAGCTGCTTCATCACCTCTTCCGCTTCGGCGTGCTCCTCGATCTCGTGGTCGGCCAGCTCGTCGCCGTCCGGCAGGACCTTGCGGGCCGCCGGGTAGAGGTGCTGCTCCTCCGCGACGGAGTGGCGGACCAGTTCGGTGATGATGTGGTCGACGAGCCCGCGGCGGGCCTGGTCGGAGAGCCCGCCGCGCTCGTACTCCTCGAAGGCGCTCTCGACCGAGCGGTGGTCCTTGGTCAGGACGTCGATCAGATCGCCCTCGCGCGTGCCTTGCGCCATGTCGTCCCACGCTCCTCGGTGTGGTGGTTCGGAAAACGCGCACCAGAGGAGTGCCCGGACCAGCAGGCGCGGCAAACCCTCCTGGCCAGCACCACCGCGGCTGGGCGCGGGTGCGGGTGTTCACGACGTCGAGCGGTGGCTCCGCCAGCGCGAGCGGACGTAGCGCCGCCGACCACCGCTGGTCCACGACCACGGGCCGAGGTCCAGGGACCAGGTCCGCTTCCCGCGGCGACCGCGCCGCCAACTGAGCGGTCCGAGCTTGCCGCCGCGCTTCGACCGGTTCCGCATGTGATCCACCCCTCTCGATCCTGCCGGGACGCGCTGTGGCGCGGGCACCGCAGCCGGGTACCTGGTGGTGGGGCTTCCCGCTGAGGCCCACCAGCACACCAGCAGTGGAGGCGACGATGACCGATTCCGACGAACGACGGGTGCGGAAGGCGTTGCAGGGAGCGGACTTCCCGGCCACCAAGGAGCAGCTCGTCGACTACGCGCAGGAGCGCGGGGCCGACGCGAAGACCATGCTCGCGCTACGCGCCCTCCCGGAGGGCACCTACGACAACAGCGACCAGGTCGAGAGCGCGGTTCCCCAGCAACCGGCGTGATCCGCACGCGTGGGGGGAGCGGCTCCGCTTCCCCCACGCGGTGTGACGTTTCGCGCGATCGCGTAGCGGACCGGATCTCCGGGTACCTGGGGGGCGTGGCTGAAACGAGGAACATCTTCGTGCTCGGACCTGACGAGCGGAACTTCGCCCTGCTGCGCCAGCTGGAGCAGCGCACCGACTACCGGTTCCACTCCTTGCTGGACGAGGAGACCCTGATGCACGGCGACCACCCGCTGTCCGACCACCTCGACGCGGCGCAGCGCCGACTCGACTCGTTCGACGGTTCGGTGGACGCGATCGTCGGGTACTGGGACTTCCCGGTCAGCTCGATGGTGCCGATCCTGTGCACCGAGAACGGGCTGCCGGGGCCCAGTCTGGAGGCGGTCGTCAAGTGCGAGCACAAGTACTGGAGCAGGCTGGAGCAGCGCAAGGTCACCGACGCCCACCCCGGCTTCGACCTCATCGACTTCGACGACCCGCAACCACCACCGGGGTTGTCCTTCCCGATGTGGCTGAAGCCGGTCAAGTCCTACTCCTCCGACCTCGCCTTCAAGGTCGAGGACGAAGCCGGTCTGGTCGAGGCCACCGCCGAGATCCGCGCGGGCATCGGCCGGGTCGGCCAGGCCTTCGACTTCCTGCTCTCGCGCCTCGAGCTGCCGCCGGAGATCGCCGAGGCCGGTGGGCAGGCCTGCCTGGCGGAGGAAGCGGTCAGCGGGGTCCAGCTCACCGCGGAGGGCTACTGCTCCGACGGCGAGCCGCACGTCTACGGCGTGGTGGACTCGCTGTGCTACCCGGACAGCCCCAGCTTCCTCCGATACCAGTACCCGTCCGAGCTGCCGGCGGAGGTCCAGGACCGCGTCATCAGCACAGCGGCCGCGGTGATCCGGCAGATCGGCCTGGACAGCTCGATGTTCAACATCGAGTTCTTCTGGAACGCCGACCAGGACAAGCTCTACATCCTGGAGATCAACCCGAGGTTGTCGCAGTCGCACGCCCCGCTGTTCCAGTTCGTCGACGGCGCACCGAACTACGAGTGCATGGTGCGGCTCGCGCTCGGCGAGGAACCGGACATGCCGCGGCGGCAGGGTCAGCACGCCGTCGCGGCGAAGTGGTTCCACCGCAGCTTCACCGACGCCTTCGTGCGCACCGCGCCGACCGCGGAACAGGTGGACCAGCTCCGCCAGGAGGCGCCCGAGGCGATCATCGACCTCGTCGCCGAGGAGGGCCAGCGGCTCTCCGAGCTGCCCGCCCAGGACAGCTACAGCTACGAGCTCTTCGCCGCCTACCTGGGCGCGCGGGACACCGACGAGTTGACCGCCAAGTACCACAGGTGCGTGGCGGGGCTCCCCTTCACGCTCGTCTGACGCACGGCGCACCGGACGTTTCGGCGACGCCGCACCGGTCAACCCCCAGTGGTGTCGAACTGGGTTCCCACCGCCCCGAGGAGGGACATCATGCGTGGCTCGGACAAGCACGGACCGGCCAAGGACGACGCGCTGGAGAAGGAGATGGAGGGCTACCTGCGCGGTGGTCACCCCACGCGGGCGGACGAGTCGCTCGACGCCGAACCCCCGGCCGACGACGACCCGGACACCGACGTCCGGCCCACCCCGAAGCCGTCCGGCGACTGACCGGTTGGTGGTTCCCGCACCGCCGGCGGGGCCGGTGGAAGTCCCCCGTGCGCTTCGTCTCAGCTCGCGCACGGGTCTTCTGGCTGGTCACCGGGTTGTCCTACCGTGGGGGCGCTACTGGACCAGCGAGGAAGCGAGACCCCGACGTGTCCTCGGCCGTCGCCCCGATCATCACGGCCACAGCCCGCTGGCTGACCACGGCCTACCCCGCGCCCAGCGCAGGCGCCCTCAGCCGCGCGTTGGCCGAGGCGCAAGCCACCCAGGCCGTGACCGTCGCGGCTCAGCTGCGCTACCCCACCACCCTCGACGCCGACCTGGTGCGCATCGCCGGTCCCGGCGGCGCCGCGCGGCTGGACGCGCTGGTCGGTGGCCCGGCCGAGGTGGGCGAGGCGGACGACGCCTGGCGGACGTGGGTGGACGAGGTCCTCGCCAGCTGGGCGGCGTGCCTGCTCGGTGACCCCGAGCTGGCGGCGCGGGCGGTCGACGCGGTGACCGCCGATTCGCAGCAGTTCAGCCGCCTCCTCGACCCCGGTGACCGGGACCGGTCGGCCGCGGCGCTCCTGCGCCACCCGGACCTCCTGGTGCCGGTGGCCGAACTGCACCGCGCCCTGCTCGACGGCGTGCTGAGCGTCGACTCCTCCAACGCCGCCTGACGCGGGCAGGTTCGCTCAGGGCGGGGACCCGCCGCTGGGAGCGCGGCACTGGACCTCCACGGTCTCGCCCCGCTCGAGGTAGGTGACCTGGTCCTGCAGGCCTCTGCGGCGGACCTCCGCAGCGAAGTCCTCGAGGGAGGACTTGAACACCGCGTAGTCGTCGGTGTGCACCGGGATCGTCGTCCTCGCCGGGACCACTTCGAGCAGGTCCGCTCCCTGGCGGGCGTCCATCGTCACCAGCAGCCCACCGGGCAGCGTGGTCCCGCCGAGGTGCGCGATCACCACGTCGATGTCGGGGTGGCGCCGCGCGATCTCCCGCACGCCGTCGAACAGCAGCGTGTCGCCGGTGATGTAGAGCCGGAGCCACACCCCGCCGCCGACCGAGCAGAACTCCACCAGGCTGCCCATGACCGGCGGCAGCAGGAACCGCGCCGGACCGGGCGCGTGCCGACCGGGCAGCGCGGTGACCCGCACGAAGTCGTCGTGCTTGAGCAGGTCCTGCGACTCCCACACCCGCAGCCCGGTCGCCCGGCGGAAACCGTGCCAGCCCTGGAGGCGGCGCGCGGCGTGCGGCGTCGTCACGATCGGCACCCCGCGGTCGAGCGCGCGGCGGGTCACCCGGTCCCAGTGGTCGCCGTGCAGGTGCGAGAGCAGCACGGCGTCGATGTCCGAGGGCAGCTCCTCGACCGGGAACGCCGGTTCGCGCACGCGCTTGGAGGCCAGCCCGTGCCCGAGGTACGCCAACTGCCCGGCGTGCAGGAAGTTCGGGTCCGTGAGCAGGGTGAACGAGCGCCACCGCAGCAAGGTCGTCGCGGTGCCCACGAACGTCACCGCCACCGAATCCCGACCGCGCATCACCCTCACCCCAGAACCGCCCGCCAACCGGTGCACCACCCGGAATGCCCGCGCCAGCACATCCCAAACGCCGGGCCGGAGGGCCTGCGAGGAGCGGCGCACCAACCCCGGGATCGGGCAGTGGACCGGTCAGGACACCATGCCGAGGGCCAGGAAGACGAAGAACCCGGCCACCAGGACCACCACGACGACGATCACCGCGAGCCACACCCACTTCGCGGGACCCGCGGAGGCGCGGTTGGTGTGCGAAACGGCCCCGGTCGCGGAGGCCGACTCGGGTGGTGTCTCCCCCGGCGGCACCGAACCGCCCTGCTCCAGGCCGGGAGTCCGGTCCGGGTCCGGATCCGGTTCGGACGGGTTCTGCGCAGGCATGTTCCAGGGGTAGCCACCGGGCCCGCGCCGCGAAACGTGCCACCCACCGGGTGCCCTGCGCACCGCGACCGGAGCGCATCACTGCGCGGCGCGGGACTCCTCCAACCACTTGGTGTGGACCGGCCCGGCGAGCAGCCGCGGGTCCGCGGTCAACCGGCGGTGCAGCGCCACGGTGTTGGCCACCCCTTCGACGTGGAACTCCGCCAGCGCCTGCTGAGCCCTGGCGTAGGCCTGCTCGCGGTCGGCGCCCCAGCAGATCAGCTTGGCGATGAGCGAGTCGTAGAACGGGCTGATGCGGTCGCCCAGCACGATCCCGGTGTCCACCCGCACGCCCGGACCACCGGGTAGGTGCAGCGCGGTGATCTCGCCGGGCGTGGGCGCGAAGTCGCGCTCCGGGTCCTCGGCGTTGATGCGCATCTCGATGGCGGCACCGCGCCGCTGGATCGACCCCTGGTCCACCGACAGCGCCTCGCCGCTGGCGATCCGCAGCTGCTCGGCGACGACGTCGACCCCGGTGATCGCCTCGGTGATCGGGTGCTCGACCTGGACGCGGGTGTTCATCTCGATGAAGTAGAAGTCCTGCTCGGCGTCGACCAGGAACTCCACCGTCCCCGCGCTGCGGTACCCGACGTGCTCGGCCAGCCGCACCGCGGCCGCGGTGATCGCCTGCCGGGTGCTCTCCCGCAGGCCCGGCGCGGGCGCTTCCTCCAGGAGCTTCTGCCGACGCCGCTGCACGGAGCAGTCCCGCTCGAAGAGGTGCACCACGTTCCCGTGCTCGTCGGCGAGCACCTGCACCTCCACGTGCCGCGCCCCGGGGACCGCGCGCTCGAGGTAGATCGTCCCGTCGCCGAACGCGGCCCGCGCCTCGGCCTGCGCGCCGGGCAGCGCGTCGAGCAGCTCGGCCACGTCGGCGACCGGCCGGATCCCCCGGCCCCCGCCGCCCGCCGCCGCCTTGACCAGCAGCGGGAACCCGACCTCGGTGGCCACCCGGGCGGCCTCGTCCGGGTCGGTGACCGGACCGCTGCCCGGCACCACCGGCACCTCGGCGTCCTGCGCGGCACGCCGCGCCGCCGCCTTGTCCCCCATCCGCTCCATCGCAGACGGCGGGGGCCCGACGAACACCAGCCCGGCTTCGCCGATCGCCCGGGCGAACTCGGCGTTCTCCGACAGGAACCCGTAACCCGGGTGCACCGCCTCCACCTCGGTGGACCGAGCCGCCTTGAGCAGCGCGTCGGAGTCCAGGTAGGACTTCCGCGCGGCGGACCGGCCGATGTGCACGGCCTCGTCGGCGAGCTGCACCCAGCGGGAGCCCTCGTCGGCGTCGGAGTACACCGCGACGGCTTCGGCCCCGGCCGCGTGGCAGGCGCGAATGATCCGGACCGCGATCTCCCCGCGGTTGGCGACCAGCACCCTGCGCAGGCCGGTCACGGTTCGTCGACCTCGAACATCGTCTGCCCGACGTCCACCTCGTCGCCGTCGTCCAGCAGGATCTTGCTGACCCGGCAGGTCCGGTCCGCCTTGACCTCGTTGAACGTCTTCATCACCTCGATCAGCGCGATCGTCTGCCCGGCCTCCACGAGGCCGCCCGCCTCGATGAACGGGTCCGCGTCCGGCGAGGGCCGCCGGTAGAACACCCCCGGCACGTGAGCTTCCACTTCAGTCATGGCTTCCCCCTGTTCACCGCTGTTCGACGACCAACGCAGCCCGCACCTTCTCCAGCCGCACCCGCCGCTCCCGGCGCGCGGCCACCGCCGCCTCCACGTCCACCGGCGCGAACCGCACCCGGCCCCCGGTCCTGGCCTGGGCCACCCGGTCCCGGTCCACCGAGATCACCGTCCCGATGGTCGCGTAGCCGCCACCGGTGACCGCGTCGTTGAGCAGCACGATCGGTTCGTCGCCACCGGGGACCTGCACCGAGCCGACCGGGTAGCCGAGGTCGACGACGTTGGCCTGGTCGCGACCGGCGCCGAAGGGCTGCTCGCGCTCGACGAACTCCAGCGAGCCACCCCGCAGCCGGTAGCCGACGCGGTCGGCGTCCTTGGTGACCTTCCACTCCACCTCGAGGAACGACCGCAGCGCCCGCTCGGTCAACCGGTAGGCGCACAGCCCGACCACGAACCGCAGCTCGGTGACCGCCGGGAACTCGATCCGCAGCTCCTCGGGCACCGCCACCCCAGCGGCCGGTGCCCCGTCCGCGGGTTCCCCCAGCGGCAACCGGTCGCCAGCGGCCAGCGCACGACCCTGGAAGCCGCCGATGCCGGTGAGCAGGTAGGTCGACCGCGAGCCCAGGTAGGGCGGCACGTCGATGCCGCCACCCACCGCGACGTAGGGGCGGGCGCCGGCCCGGATCGGTCCGAACGCCAGCACGTCCCCGGCCGAGGCGCGCAGGGCAGTCCAGGTCGGCGCGGGCTCGCCGTTGAGGGTGATGGTGCAGTCCGCGCCGGTCACCGCGACGCTGCGCGCGTCGGTGAACTCCAGCTCCGGACCGAGGTAGGTGGCCTCCAGGGCGGCAGCGCCCGGCGGGTTGCCGACCAGCGCGTTGGCCACCGCGAAGGAGTACTGGTCCACCGCGCCCGACGGCGGCATCCCGATGGCGTACTGGCCGTCCCGGCCGGTGTCCTGCACCGTCGTGGACAAGCCGCCGGAGCGCACGATCAGCTCGGTCACCGGTACAACACCTCCATCAGCCGGGTGTTCACCGCGTCGGGGTCGGCGAGCAGCTCCGCGGGCAGGAACTCGGCCTCGCGGATCCGGTAGCGGAACTGCCCGGCCTCGACCTCGGCGCGGGTGCGGTCGTACTCGTCGCGGTCCACGGCCCGGTACCGCAGGATGTCGCTGGGTCGCGGGAAGGCGATGTCGTCGGCGAAGTCCGGCAACCGCTGCTGCAGGTCGAACACCGGGGCCGGGGCGATCCCGAACAGCTGGTAGCCGCCAGCTCCGCGCACCGGGTAGACCACCGCGAAGGCCCCGCCGTACCCGAAGGCCCGCTCCGGGGTGTCGGTGCGCGGGCGCACGTACTTGGGCACCTCGATCTGCCGCTCCCGAGGCACCATCTGGTAGCAGAACGGCAGCCCCGGGACGAACCCGAGCATGGTCACCAGGAACGGCGCCGAGGTGATCGCCTCGACCAGCGCGCGCACATCGCGGAAACCGTTGGTGCGGGCGGCGTATTCGAGGTCGGTGGCGTCCGGGTCCTGGTGCCGGTCGCGGAACCTCAGCAGCGTCTCGCGGGTCCACGGGTCGTCGAAGAGCACCGGCACGTCGACGATGCGGGTCCGCACCGCGGCATCGTCCGGGAGCTGGCCCGCCGAGTGCTCCAGCGCGCGCAGGTGGTCGACCAGGTCGGCGGGGTGCAGCCGGTCGGGGTCCAACCGGACCAGGTAGGAGGCGTTGGACGGGCAGATGTCGATGATCCCGTCGATGCCCTCGCGCCGCAGTTGCCCGGTGATCGCCACCGCCTTCAGGTTGGCTTCCAGGCTCATCTGCTGGTCGAGCTCGACGAAGACGAACTCGTCCCCGCCGTGCTCGTAGCGGGCTGGCGGCAACCGTACTTCCGATGCGCTCACGACCACCCCTCCTCGACCCCCCGGGTGCGAGTCGAGGATGCGGTGCGGCACCGCGCGACGCAGTGCGGTCGTGGCTGAACTCTGCCCCTTCGGGTGAGCGCGGCGCGGTGTGGCCGCCCGGTGCGCGGGGAATCCCGTTGCCATCGTCACCAGCCGACCGGGAGGTGGTCGTGTGCGCACGCTCGTCGATCTGAACGCGGACGCCGGGGAGAGCTTCGGGCGGTGGCGGCTCGGCGACGACGCCCGCCTCATCCCGCTCGTCACCTCGGTCAACATCGCGTGCGGTTGGCACGCCGGGGACCCGGCGACGATGAGCCGGTCCGTGGAACTGGCGCTGGCGGGCGGGACCTCGCTCGGCGCGCACCCCGGTTTCCCCGACCTGGTGGGCTTCGGGCGGCGCGCGGTGGCGATGACGCCGACCGAAGCCGCCCACGCGTGCCTCTACCAGTTCGGCGCGCTCCGCGCGATCGCCGAGGCCCACGGCGCGACCGTGGCGCACGTCAAGCCGCACGGCGCGTTGTACGGCTTGACGATGAGGGACGAGGGCGTCGCGGAGGCCGTGGTCGAGGCGATCGCCAACGCCGCTCCCGGGGTGCGGGTGGTGCTCATCGCCGGACCCGTCGCCGAGCGGCTCCACGAGCGCGGCTTCCCGGTGGTCCGGGAGGCCTTCGCCGACCTGGACTACGACGACTCCGGGCACATCATCATCGAGCCGGAGCCGATCGCCAAGTCCCCGCAGCGCTGCGCCGACCAGGCGATCGCGGTGCTGCGCGGTGAGGTCACCTCCGCCGCGGGCAACGCGATCGCCGTCGACGCCGACACCATCTGCCTGCACGGCGACCGGCCGAACGCGGTCGAGGTCGCGCAGGCGGTCCGCGACCGGTTCGACGCCGAGGGCGTGCGGCTGGCGCCGATGGCCGAGGTCGCCGACCAGCGGGGATCGGTCAGCCCGCTGGCTGCAGCTGGTGCGACGGGCGGATCCGGGAGTCCGCCCGGTGGTCGCCCTCGGGGCTGAACGGGTGCACGTCCTGCGGTAGGCAGTCGGCCACCAGCAGCGAGTCCACCGCGCGCTCGGCCGGGCCCGCCGAGACCACCGCGCTGCCGTCGGGCGCCCAGATCCCGGAGTTGCCGCGGTACTCCCACTGCCCGCGGTCCGAGGTCTCCCAGCCGCGCCGGTTCGCGTAGGCCACGAACACCCGCCACACCGCGGCCATCGCCGGGATGATGTGCTCGGTGGCGTCGGGGTAGGGGACCAGCGTCGGCGTGCCGTCGTGCAGCGTGAAGTGCCGGTCGGCGGCGGTGGGCCCGACGACGAGCCGCGCACCGCGGTCGGCCAGGCTCTGGTACAGCGGTGGGAACTCGCACTCGTAGCAGTTGAGCACGCCGACCGGGAAGCCGTTCACCTCGACGACCGGCGGCAGGTCGTCCCCAGGCGTGAAGTTCGCGCGTTCCGCGGCGCCGTACAGGTGCGTCTTGCGGTAGTTGGCGCGCAACTGCCCGCCGTCGACGACCGCCACCGAGTCGTGCAGGGCACCGGTCTCGGACCGCTCCACGTAGGGCAGCACGATCCCCACCCCGTGCTCCAAGGACAGCTCGCGGGCCAGGTCGACGGACTGGCCGTCGCAGGGCTCCGCCAGCAGCTGGCACTCCTCGGGGCCGAGCGCGTAGCCGGTGTTGAAGCACTCCGGGAAGGCGCAGAGCTGGGCGCGGTAGCTGGCCGCCAGCTCGACGGCCTCCTCCATCCTGGCCAGGTTGGCCTTCACCGCTTCCGGTGTTCCGGCCGGGTTCTCCGCTTGGAACAGCGCCAACCGGAGCCCGGCGCCGGGCTCCGGCGGCTCGCGGTGGGTCAAGCGGCTGACGATGCGAACAGGACGCATGGCAACTCCTCTCCCGATCAGTTCACCGCGGCGGTGAATTCCTCCACCGCGGCGCAGAAACGGTCCACTTCCGCCGCGCCGAGGTCGCTGCGGACGACGATCCGCATCACCTCGACGTCGATGAGTTCCCCGGGCAGCGCGTAGACCGGCACCGCCCAGCCCCGGTCCGCCAGGTGCATCGCCAGCTGCTCCAGCTTGAGCTCGGACCCCGCGGTCAGGGTGATGACCGGCAGCTCGCTGCCGTCCGAGAGCAGCCGGAACCGCCCGGTGCCGCGCAGGCGGGCGGCCAGCTGCGTCGCCAGGCTGCGGCAGCGCTCGTGCACGGCGCGGAAACCGGCGAACCCGAACCGGACGAAGTTGTAGTACTGGAGGACCACCGGGGCGGCCGGTCTGGAGAAGCTCAGCTCGTAGTGCGTCTCGTCGCCGCCCAGGTAGTTGATCCGCTGCCCCAGTTCCGGTCGGCGCCAGCTGGTGTCCCGCCAGAGCAGCCAGCCCAGCCCGGGCAGCACCAGACCGGACTTGTGGCCCGAGGCGTTGATGGAGACCACGCGTGGGAGCTGGAAGTCCCACCGCAGCTCGCGGTCCAGGAAGGGCGCGATGAACCCCCCGGACGCCGCGTCGACGTGGACGGGCACGTCGACGCCGCTGCGCTGCGCGAGCGCGTCGAGCGCCGCGGTGATCTCCGCGACCGGCTCGTAGCGCCCGTCCACAGTGGTCCCGAGCACCGCGATGACCCCGATGGTCGACTCGTCGCACAGGCCGGCGGCGCTCGCCCCGTCCAGGCCGAGGCGGTTCGCCGCGGCGGGCGCGATGCGCGCCTCCACCCCCCAGTGGCGGCAGAACTTCTGCCAGCAGGCGTGCGCGCCCGCCCCCATCACGAGGTTCGGGCGCAGCCCACCAGTTCCGCCACGGGCCTGCCAGCGCCGCAGCAGCGCAGCTCCGGCCAGCAGCGCCGCCTCGCTGGAACCGGTGGTCGCACAACCGACCACCCGGGACTCGTCGCCGTGCCAGAGCGCACCGATCATCCGCACGCAGTCGCGCACCAGTTCGTCGACCGCCGGGTACTGCTCGCGGTCGACCAGGTTGCAGTTGGCGTAGTCGTCGAAGAGCCGCCGGGCCTCCGGTTCGATGCTCGTGGTCAGGAAGGTGGCGAGGTTGCGGACCGGTTCGCAGTCGCCGCGCAGCCTGGCGCGGATGAGTTCGGACGCCGTCGCGGCGTCCAAGCCGGAATCCGGGAATGCAGCACCGGACCCGGGTGCGGACCGTGGCAACGCCCCGCTCAGCAGAGCCGACATCGCGTACCCCCTTTTCGCTCGTGGTCTGCCGTACGACGGCGACGCTACGAGCGGCGGAGCGGGCGGTGCCATGAACAATTCGGCCCAGCACTTCCGGACGGGTCCCAGGGCCGGGCGGCGTTCGGCTATCCGGGTCTACCCGGGCGGCATTCGAGCGATTTGCATGCCAGGCCGAACTGCTGGGCCGATCGCGTGGCGAAATAAGGGGTGGAGGTCGACAACCGGGCACGGGTGCCCCATCTGGACGACCGGGCCGTACGAAAAGTGGAGGCGCTTGATGGGCCGTGCTGACGAGCGGGCGCTGGACCGCGCGATAGCCGTTCTGCTGCACGAGGCCGTCGAGCACTCCCGCGCGATGCGGCACGTGCTGGGCCACGTGAGCCAGCTCGTCGCGATGCGGGTTCAGCTCGGGCAATCCCACAACGGCGATCGTGACGCCCGCGTCGCGGTGAACGGTGGTGCGCTCCCACCGTTGACGAAGCGGGAGGAGGAGGTGCTCGGGCAGCTGATGCGCGGTCGCTCCAACCGGGAAATCGCCCGATCGCTCGGGATTTCCGAGCGCACCGTGAAGAACCACCTGCGCAACCTCTTCACCAAGCTCGACGTCGGTGACCGGACCTCCGCGGTGGTGAAGGCACTGGGCAGCAACGGGGTCAGCCGGACCGGCGGCGCGGACTAGTCCGCCAGGACGTGTTGGTCGCCGAGTGATCCGCCGCCGGGGGTACCACCACCGTCCGAGTTTCGGCCGCTCGAGTTGCCGACAACACTGGGGAACCGGTGCCAACAGCGAGGAGGTGCCCGAGGTGGACGGAGCAACCGCGGTCGAGGCCGTGGACGGCGACACCGAGTTCTGGGCCGATGGCGGGTCGCTGCGGTCCGCGCTGCGGGAGGTACCGCCGCGCATCCCCCCGCACTTCGGCTACGACGACCTCGGCTCGCAGCTCTTCGAGGAGATCACCGAACTCCCGAACTACTACCTGACGCGGGTGGAGGACCGCCTGCTGCGGCGGCACGCCGACGAGATCGCGGACGCGGTCGGCACGCCGTGGGTCGCCGAACTCGGCAGCGGCAGCGGCAAGAAGACGCGGGCGCTGCTCGCCGCGTGCGCCGCCCGGCGGGACACCACGTACCTGCCGATCGACGTCAGCCGCGAGATGCTCGTCTCCAGCGGTGACGCGCTGGCCACCGAGCACCCGGAGGTGGCCGTGCGGGGCCTGTGGGGCCGGTACGAAGCCGGGCTCGGGTGGATCCGCCGGGAGCGCACCGCGCCCGTGACGGCGATGCTGCTGGGCAGCACCCTCGGCAACGGCACCGCGGTCGAACGCCGCGCCCTGCTCGCCGAGGTCGCCGGCACGCTCGCGCCCGGCGACCGCTTCCTGGTGTCCGCGGACCTGGTCAAACCCGCTGACGTCCTCGAACGCTGCTACAACGACCCGCCGGGGCACTCGGCGTTCGCGCGCTTCCGGCTCAACCACCTGACCCACCTCAACCGCCGCTTCGACGGTGACTTCGCGCTCGAGCACTTCCGCCCCGAGGCGCACTACACCGAGCGGATCCAGGCGGTCGAGGGCCACCTGCACGCCACGGCGGAGCACGTGGCGCACCTCCGCGCGCTGGGCGTCAGCATGGTGTTCCGGCCCGGTGACGTGATCAACGTCGGGATCTCCGCGAAGTTCGACCCGGGGGGCCTGGCCGAGGAGGTCCGCGAGCTCGGCCTCGTCCCCGGTCGGTCCTGGGTGGACGAGCACTGGCGCTACGGGATCTTCCTGTTCCACCGCCGGTGAGGGTTTGGCGCGGTTCCCCGCCGGGTATGGGCCAGCCATGCACCTCGTGCGCCCGCCCGGCGTGTACCGAGCAGCCGACGACACCGAGCTGCTCGCCGAAGTCATGCGCCAGGGCGGCTACGCCCGTGGCCGCCGCGTGCTGGACCTCTGCTGCGGCACCGGAGCCCTCGCCCTCGCCGCGGCCCGGGCGGGGGCCAGCTCGGTCACCGCGGTGGACCTCTCCCTGCGGTCGATCGCCGCGACGTGGCTCAACGCCCGCGTGCGGCGGGCCCCGGTCGTGGTGCGCCGCGGTGATCTCTTCGAACCGGTGCGGGGCCGGGCCTTCGACCTCGTGCTGGCCAACCCGCCGTACGTGCCCGCGCCCACCCCGGAGCTGCCCCGCCACCGGATCGGCCGCTGCTGGGACGGCGGGGTGGACGGCAGGCAGGTGCTCGACCGGATCTGCGCCGGGGCCGCCCCGGTGCTCTCCCACGACGGCACGGTCCTGGTCGTGCAGTCCGAGGTGTGCGACGAGGACACCACCGTGGAGCGCCTGCGGGAGGCCGGGCTGAAGGCGCAGGTCGTCGAGCGGGCGACCGTGCCTTTCGGCCCGGTGATGCGAGCTCGCGCCGCGCTGCTGGAAGGCCGGGAACTGCTGGAACCGGGCCGCCGCGAGGAGGAGCTCGTCGTCGTGGAGGCCCGCCGTGCCTGACCGCTCCCCCACCCGCGTCGAGATCACCGGCGAGGGGCCGGTGCTCGTCCACGGCCCGGTCGACCTGGTCCTGCCGGATGGCACCGCCGTGCACTCCGAACGGGCGGTCACCGCGCTGTGCACCTGCCGGCGGAGCCGCCGCTACCCGATGTGCGACACCAGCCACCGCCGCCGCACCCGAGATCGACGGAAGGATGACGATGGGACCAACCGGGACGGTCAGCAGCACTGAGGCCGCCGAGCTGCCTGCTCCCCGCGGCCCGCTCTCCGCCGGAGTCGTCGAAGCGCTCCGCACCGGCTCGGCTCCGGCTCCCCCCGCCCACGGCGCCGAGCCCTACGGGCAGGATCTGCAACTCGCCCTCTACTGCCTGTACGAGCTGCACTACCGGGGCTTCCGGGAGGTCGATCCGGAGCGGGAGTGGGACCCCGACCTGCTGGCGCTGCGCCGCGACCTCGAGCGGGCGTTCCTGTCGGCCCTGCGCGCGGACGTCCCGGCCGGCGACGACGTGGCGGCAGAGCTGCAGCAGCTGCTAGTCGAGCCGCTGGACGCCTGGGGCGCCACGCACCACCTCCAGCGCGACGGCGAGCTGTGGCAGTTGCGCGAGTACGTCACGCACCGGTCGCTCTACCACCTCAAGGAGGCCGACCCGCAAGCCTGGGTGATCCCGCGGCTGGCCGGCGCCGCCAAGGCGACCTTCGTGACCATCGAGCACGACGAGTACGGCGCCGGTCGACCCGAGCGCATGCACTCCCACCTGTTCGCCGCGATGATGCGCGCCCTCGACGTGGACGACACCTACGGGGCGCACCTGGACGTCGTGCCCGCCGAGGCGCTGGCCGAGGTCAACCTGATGTCGATGTGCGGGCTGCACCGCGGCCTGCGTGGGGCGCTGCTCGGCCAGTTCGCTGTGGTCGAGCTGACCTCCTCGCCCGGTTCCGCCCGGCTGGTCCGGGCGATGCGGCGACTGGGCTGCGGCCCCGAGGCCGTCGAGTTCTACGCCGAGCACATCGAAGCCGACGCGGTCCACGAGCAGCTGGTCCGCCGCGGTGTGCTCGGCCCGCTGCTGGCGGCTGAGCCGGAGCTGGCCGCTGATGTCGTCTTCGGGGTGCGCGCCGCGACGCACCTGGCGGGGAAGTTCGAGGCGGTGCTGCTCAACCGCTGGGCGCGGCAGGAGTCCACCCTCCTACCGCGCCCCAGCGGCTGAGCACGTCCCCTCCGTCAGGCGGCGAGCTGCTGGTCCAGCAACTCGCGCCGCTCCCGTTCACCCAGGCCACCCCAGATGCCGTACGGTTCACGGGCCTTCAGCGCGTGCTCGCGGCACTGCCGCACCACGGGGCACGTCGCGCAGACCAGCTTGGCCTGCTCCTCCCGGTTCTCGCGCGCGCTGCCGCGCTCGTTCTCCGGGTGGAAGAAGCGGCTGACGTTGACGTCCCGGCATGCGGCGTGGAGCTGCCAGTGCCAGGATTCGCTGACGGGCTTGGGCAGACGAGAGGTCGCGGTCACTGCACTCACTCCTCCACTTGTCGATGTTCGCCGGCTACCAAGCTCGCTACCCAGCAGCGCGCCGCCGCACACCTCCGGGTCCGATGTAGATCGACCTCGCCCGCGATGTTCACCCGTTCGGCCTAGCGCGAGCTCGATGTGCACCGACCGCGTGTCACCGCCGGATCTTCCGGGTAGACCGCTGGACACGACCTCGTACGGGAGGTGCCATGAGGACACCACTGCACGCGTTGGCCGAGCACGGGCAAAGCCCCTGGGTCGACTACCTGTCCCGGCGGTTCATCCGCGACGGCGACCTGGCCCGCCTGGTCGAACGGGGCCTGGCGGGCGTGACGTCCAACCCCACGATCTTCCAGGGCGCCATCGCGGAAGGCGACTTCTACGACGACCAGCTCCGCGACCTGCTGGCCGCGGAATCCGATCCCAAGGAGGTCTTCCTGGCGCTGGCCCAGGAGGACATCCGGGCCGCGTGCGACACCCTCCGCGAGGTCTTCGACCGCGACCCGGACAACCTGGGCGGGTGGGTGTCGCTCGAAGTCGACCCGAACCTGGCGCACGACACGCAGGCCACCATCGCCGAGGTCGCGCGGCTGCACCAGATGATCGACCGGCCGAACCTGTTCGTGAAGATCCCCGGCACGCTGGCCGGGCTGCCCGCCATCGAGGAGGCCATCGCCAGGGGCGTCCCGGTCAACGTCACGCTGCTGTTCTCCCTGGAGCGGCACCGCGCGGCGGGCAAGGCCTACCTGCGGGGGTTGCGGCGGCTCCGGGACAACGGCGGGGACCTGCGCTCGGTCGCCTCGGTGGCGTCGTTCTTCGTGTCCCGGGTGGACACCGAGGCCGACCGCCGCCTCGACGAGATCGGCGGGCACGACGAGCTCAAGGGCACCCTGGCCATCGCCAACGCCAAACTCGCCTACCAGGGCTACAAGGAGTTGTTCTCGGGTCCGGAGTGGGCGGAGCTGGCGGGTGCGGGTGCCACGCCGCAGCGCTGCCTGTGGGCTTCGACGTCCACGAAGAACCCGGAGTACCGCGACGTGCGCTACGTCGAGCAGCTCATCGGACCGCAGACGGTGAACACCATGACCCGGCAGACGCTGGACGACTTCCAGGACCACGGCCAGGTCGCGAACACCCTGGAGCGGGACGTCGACGAGGCGCGCAGCCTCTTCGACCGGTTCGCCGCCGCTGGTGTCGACTACGACGACGTCACCGCGGTGCTGGAGCGCGAAGGCGTGGACAAGTTCGCCACGTCGTTCAGGCAGCTGTTCGACGAGATCACGCACAAGCGCGACCAGCTGATCCGCAGCTGACCGCTCGGCCCGGTGGAGGAGGCAGCCGCGGGCCGCCTCCTCCACACGAGGTCTCAGCCCGGGTGGGTCTCCCCGCCGACCGGGGCCAGGACTTCACCGGTGTAGTAGCTGGAGAGCTGGTCGGCCGCGAAGAAGACGTAGGACGGTGCGATCTCGTCGGGGTGGGCCGGCCGCCCCATCGGCACGTGCTCGCCGAACCCCTCCACGTGCCCGGCGGGCAGCGTCGCCGGGATCAGCGGCGTCCATACCGGCCCCGGGGCCACGCAGTTGACCCGGATGCCCTTCGCGGCCAGCGACTGCGCCAACGACATGGTGAGGACGTGGATGGCGCCCTTGCTCGCCGAGTAGTCGATGAGCGTCTTGTTCCCGCGCAACCCGTTGACCGACCCGGTGTTGATGATCGCCGACCCCTCGCGCAGGTGCGGCAGCGCGGCGCGGATCAACCAGAACACGCCGTAGACGTTGACCTTGAAGGTGCGGTCGAACTGCTCGGTGGTGGTCTCGGTGAAGTCCTCCACCGCCTCCTGGGTCCCCGCGTGGTTGACCAGGATGTCGAGACCGCCCAGCTCCTCGACGGCCTCGCGGACGAGGCGCTCGCACTCCTGCTCGGAGGCGAGGTCGAGGCGGTGCAGATGGCAGTTCCGGCCCTCGGCGCGGACGAGCTCGGCGGTCGCCTCGGCGTCCTCGTCCTCCAGGCTCGCGAGGTAGGCGATCGAGACGTCCGCTCCCTCCTTGGCGAACGCCACCGACACGGCCCGGCCGATCCCGGAGTCACCGCCGGTGACCAACGCCCGCTTCCCCGACAGCAAACCCCGCCCCTGGTACCCGTCCATCCGGTCCTTCGGCACGGGCTCCATCGGGGGAGTCGTGCCCGGGTACTCCTGCTGCTGCCCCGATCCGTCAGACATGAACGCCTCCGACTCGCCGACCAGTCCTCCGGATCCCTGGTTAGCCACTGATCCCAGGGGGCAAACTCCGCGGGCCGGGTTCCCGGCATGGCCAGCCGGGCGGTGGGGTATGGCCGGGAGGTCACGTCGTGAAGTCGAGGAGGTGCAGGTGTGGCCGACCTGATCGTGCACTGCGACGTCCAGCGGTTCCGCCCCCGGGACTGTGATCGCGGGTGAGTTCGCCCGACACGCGCATCCGAAGGCTGCGGGCCAGCGCGTACCGGGTCCCGACCGAGGCGGACGAGGCGGACGGGACGCTGGCGTGGACCTCGACGACCATCGTCGTGGTCCACGCCGAGGTGGGTGCGGTGGAAGGGCTCGGCTGGACCTATGCCGACGCCGCCTGCGTGGACCTCGTGCACGGGGTGCTCGCGGCAGCGGTCGACGGCCGCGACGGGCTCGACATCCCCGCGGCGTGGCAGTCGATGCAGCGGGCGATCCGCAACCTCGGCAGGCCGGGCCTGGTGTCGTGCGCCATGTCGGCGACCGAGATCGCGCTCTGGGACGCCGCCGCCCGCGTCGTGGGGTTGCCGCTGTGCCGCTTGCTCGGCAGGGCTCGGGAGTCCGTTCCCGTCTACGGCAGCGGAGGGTTCACCAGCTACGACGACCACCAGCTCGCCGCGCAGCTGTGGCGCTGGGCGCACCGGTTCGAGCTGCCCGCGGTGAAGATCAAGATCGGTGACCGGTGGGGGCGTGACGTCGATCGAGACCTCGGGCGGGTGGACCTGGCCCGCGAGGTGGTGGAGCCGGGCACCGCGCTCTACGTCGATGCCAACGGCGCTTACGCACCGGCGCAGGCGGTGCGGGTGGGCAGGCAGCTCGACGAGCGCGGGGTGCTGTGGTTCGAGGAACCGGTGTCCAGCGACGACCTCGCGGGCCTGCGCGACGTGCGCGGAGCCGTCGGGGCGGACGTGACCGCTGGGGAGTACGGCTACCACCTGCCCTACTTCGCGGCCATGCTCGACGCCGGAGCCGTCGACTGCCTGCAGGTCGACGTGACTCGCTGCGGCGGTTTCGGCGAGTGGCTGCGGGTGGCGGCACTGGCCGCCGCGCGGAACCGGGAGATCTCCGGGCACTGCGCCCAGAACCTCAGCGCGCACGTCGCGCTGGCCACCCCCAACGCGCGGCACCTGGAGTGGTTCCACGACCACGACCGCGTCGAGTCCGTGCTGTTCGACGGGGTGCTGGACCCCAGCGGGGGCGAGGTGCGTGCCGACCTCGACCGCCCGGGGCACGGCATGCGGCTCAAGGAAACCGACGCGCACCGCTTCCGCATCAGCTGAGAGGAGCCTGGCGATGTCCACGGACCTGCTCGAACGCGACCTGCTCCGGGCCGTCGACGGCGAGATCCGCTTCGACGCCGGAGCGCGCGGGGCGTACTCGACGGACGCCTCCAACTACCGCCAGGTCCCGATCGGCGTGGTCCTGCCGCGCACCGTCGAAGCCGGGGTGCGGGCGATCGCCGTGTGCCGCGAGCACGACGTGCCCGTGCTCTCCCGAGGTGGCGGGACCAGCCTCGCCGGGCAGGGCACGAACGCCGCGGTCGTCGTCGACTGGAGCAAGCACTGCAACCGGTTGGTGTCGGTAGACCCGCGGGCGAGGACCTGCGTCGTCGAACCCGGCATCGCGCTGGACGACCTCAACCGGCAGCTCGCCGAGCACGGCCTGAAGTTCGGCCCGAAACCGGCCACCCACAGCCACTGCACCATCGGCGGGATGATCGGCAACAACTCCTGCGGCGCCAGCGCGCAGCGCTACGGCAAGACCGTGGACAACGTTTCCAGGTTGGAAGTCCTCACCTACGACGGTCGCCGCGCCTGGGTGGGCAGGTCCACAGCGGACGACGAGTTCCGCGATCTGCGGGTGCGGCTGCGGGACATCCGCGACCGCCACGCCGACGAGATCCGCGAGCGCTTCCCCGACATCCCCCGCCGGGTCTCCGGCTACAACCTCGACCGCCTGCTCGGTGAGGACATCGACCTGGTGGGTCTGCTCGTCGGCAGCGAAGGCACCCTCGCCACCGTCCTGCACGCCGAGGTCGACCTGGTGCCGGTGGTGCCCGCCACCGCGATGCTCGCGCTCGGCTACCCGGACATCACCGCGGCCGCCGACGCCGTTGCCGACATCGTCGCGAACAGCAGCCCGTTGCAGGTGGAGGCCATCGGCGGTGAGCTGGTCCACTTCATGGTGGAGGAGGGCCAGTTCCTCGACTCGGTCGCCACCCTGCCAGCGGGCGAGAGCTGGCTGCTCGTCCAGTTCGGCGCCGACACCTCCGACGACGCCGACCACCAGCTGCACTCGCTGCTGACCGCCCTCGGCAAGTCGGCGTCCGACCAGGACGTCGCCGTGTCCGAGGAGCCCGAGCGGCAGCAGGAGATGCTCAAAGCACGAGAAGCAGGGCTGGGCGTCACAGCACACCCCCCGGACATGCCCGCGAGCTGGGAGGGTTGGGAGGACTCGGCCGTCCCACCCCACCTCCTGGGCGACTACCTGCGCGACCTGCTGTCGCTGCTCGCCGAGCACGGTTACGAGAGGCCTGCGCTGTACGGCCACTTCGGACACGGTTGCGTGCACATCCGGATGCCGTTCCGGCTCAAGTCCGCGCGTGGTGTGCGCAGCTTCCGGCAGTTCCTGCACAGCGCTGCGGAGCTCGTCACCTCCTACGGCGGCTCGCTGTCCGGCGAGCACGGGGACGGCCAGGCGCGGGGCGAACTGCTCCAGTGCATGTTCGGCCCGGTGATCGTGTCCGCGTTCGAGGAGGTCAAGGCCGCGTTCGACCCCGGTGACCGGATGAACCCCGGCAAGGTCGTCCACCCGCACCGGGCCGACGAGGACCTCCGCCTCGGCGCCGACTACCACCCGTCGGACCCGACCACCTTCCTCGGCTTCCCGGACGACGGCGGGAGCTTCCCGCAGGCCGCCGCCCGGTGCGTCGGGATCGGCAACTGCCGCCGGAGCACCGGCGGGGTCATGTGCCCGTCCTACATGGTCACGCGCGAGGAGCAGCACTCCACCCGCGGCCGGGCCCGCCTGCTGTTCGAGATGCTCCAGGGCCACCCGGACTCGCCCGTGCGGGACGGCTGGCGCTCGACCGCCGTGCGGGACGCGCTGGACCTGTGCCTGGCCTGCAAGGGGTGCAAGTCCGACTGCCCGGTGGGCGTGGACATGGCGACCTACAAGGCGGAGTTCCTCGCACACCACTACCGGCACCGGCTCCGGCCAGCCGCGCACTACTCGCTGGGGTGGCTCCCGGTCGTCGCCCGCTTCGCCCGAGTGGCACCGCGGCTGGTCAACGCCGCCCTGCGCGCACCTGTGCTCGCGCGGACGGCGAAGCGCCTGGGCGGCATCGCACCGCAGCGCACACCGCCGCGCTTCGCCGAGGTGAGCCTCCAGCACCTGTGCCGAGGCCGACCAGCACCACGCCCTGGTGATCCGGACGCGGTGGTGCTGTGGCCGGACACCTTCACCAACCACTTCGCCCCGCACATCGGCCGTGCGGCAGTGGATGTCCTGGAGGACGCCGGACTACGCGTCGCGGTGCCCCAGCAGCCGCTGTGCTGCGATGTCGACCGGGCAGCTGGGCATGGCGGAGCGGGCCCTGCGCCGAACGCTGCGCGTGCTGCGCCCCTGGCTGGAGGCGGGTACCCCGATCGTCGGGGTCGAGCCCTCCTGCGGCGCCATGCTGCGGTCCGACAGCCGCGAGCTGCTGCCCCACGACGAGGACGCCCGGCGCCTGCGGGACCAGTTCGCCACCTTCGCCGAGGCGCTCCGGGACCACGCGTCCCCGGACTGGCGGCCACCGAGGCTGGACCAGCGGGTCCTCGTGCAGGAGCACTGCCACCAACACGCCGTCCTCGGCTACGACGCCGACATCGAGCTGATGCACCGCGCTGGGGTCGACGTCGACGTGCTCGACTCGGGGTGTTGCGGGCTCGCCGGGAACTTCGGTTTCGAACGCGGCCACTACGACGTGTCCCTCGCCTGCGCGGAACGCGTCCTACTCCCGGCGCTCCGGGAAGCCGACCCGAGCACCGCGGTGGTCGCCGACGGTTTCAGCTGCCGCACCCAGATCGAACACGGCCTGCCCGCCCAGCACCCCGTCCACCTTGCCGAACTGCTGCGGGCGGGAATGCCGCAGCGGCGGAGGCCCTGACTGCCACCGACCGGCCACGGCGCCCGGTCCAGTCACGTGATGCTGATGGCGCCCGTTGCGAGCGCGAAGGCGATGTAGGCCACCGATGCGGCCAGGACCCACAGCAGCGCGAAGCGCTGGAACTCACCGAGGTCCTTCTTGACCAGCCCCAGCAGCACCCACAGCGGTGCGGACGCCGGGCCGATGGAGTGCATCATCTGCCCGATCGCGCCCGCGCGGGCGATCTCGGTGGCGTCGACGCCGTAGTGAGTGGCCGATTCGGCGAGCACCGGCAGGACGCCGAAGAAGTAGGCGTCGTTGGACATGAAGAAGCTCAGCGGCAGCCCGACCAGCGCGGTGAACAGCGGGATCAGGTTGCCCAGGGAGTCGGGGACCACCGACAGCACGGCCGTGGCCATGGCACCGGTCATGCCGGTGTCGGTCATGATGCCGGTGAAGATGCCCGCGGCCAGCACCAACAGGACCACCGGCACGGCGTTGGCGGCGTGCTTGCGGATCACCTCGCCCTGCTCGGTCAGCTTGGGGTGGTTGACCAGCAGCGCGATCACGAAGGCGACCATGAACAGGTTCACCAGCTCGGCCACGCCCAGCACCAGCAGGACCAGCAGCAGCGCGGTGAGCCCCGCGTTGAACCACAGGCGCCAGTCGCGGCGGGCTGGGCCACCGCGCCGCTGCTCGGCGATCTCGGCGGCGAACTCGGCGATGGTCGCCGGGTCGATCCCCTTGCGCGCCCGGCGCCCCAGCAGGTAGGCGATCGCGATGATGGCACCAGAGGTCAGCACCATCGGTGGGATCATGTGCGCGAAGTAGTCGGTCGCGTCCAGGTGCAGCACGCTGATGCCGCGGGTCGCCGCTCCGCCCCACGGCGTGGTGCCCGAGATCGTGCCGAGCGCCATGGTGGCGATGGTGGCGATGACCAGCGGGTTGATGCCGAGCCTGCGGTAGACCGGCAAGAACGCCGAGCAGATGATCATGTAGCTGGTGGTGCCGTCGCCGTCGAGGGCGACCAGCAGTGCCAGCACGGCGGTGCCCACGCAGATGCGCACCGGGTCCCCTTTGGACAGCCGGATGATCGCGCTGCTGATCGGGTCGAACAACCCCGCGTCCATCATCACGCCGAAGTACAGCACCGCGAACAGCAGCAGGACTGCCGAGTTCCACGAGATGGTCGTGGCCTGCGCGGGCAACGCCTACCTGCTGGAGTCGGTCCGGCGGGTCAACCGGGTGCGCCGCCTCATCGAGTACCGCCACCAGTCGGAGCGCCAACGCCTGGTCCAGCAGGCGGAGGAGCACCTGCGCCTGCTGGACCTGATCGAGTCCGGCGACCTCGCGGCGGCCTCGCACTTCCTGCACAGCCACCTCGACGCCGTCCGCCTCCGCAAGACCCAACCCCGGCGGTGAGGCCACTACCTCGGGTCCGCGCAGAGGTGGTGCTCCCCGAAGGTCGTGATCGACAGGTGCGCCATGGGCTGCCCGGCGTTGGCGAGGTGCCGGTGCGCACGGCCCTTCGGCACGGTCACCACGTCACCGGCGCGCAGCGGGTGGACGCCGCGGTCGTCCTCAAGAGCACCCGCGCCGCTGAGCAGCACGAGCGTCTGGTCCACCGCCGCCCTCCTGCATGCCACGGTTGCGGGCATTCCAGCTGCGGCCCCATTTCGGGCACCTAGCGCGCAGCACCGTCTTCCCCCGCACCGCGGGGTTGATTGCCTCGCGCTGTGGTCAGCGGGGTTCGATGGGGGTCAGGGTGCCGTAAGCATCCTCGATGGCTTGTGCGGCGTCGAAGACGGTGTCCTCGCGGAACATGGGGCCGATCAGCTGCACGCCGACCGGGCGCCCGTCGGCGAGGCCGGTGGGCACGGCCACCGCGGGGGCGCCGACTGCGGTCGACCACACCGGCAGCGCCATCGAACGCCCGTACCGGCGCTTCTCCTCCGGTGACGAGGATTCCTGGCCTGGCGCGAACCAGGCCCGGGTGCTGACGGGACCGAGCAGCAGCGGTGCCTCGGCTGCCCGCTGGGCCCACGCGCGGCGCACCGTCAGGAGCCGGGCGGAACGCTGGAGGTACTGGGCGAGGTCCAGCGGAGGGTGCTCGTCGAGGTCGTAGTCGATGTAGCGGGAGGCCTCGGGACCGACGAGCGCGCTGATCGCGGGCCAGTTCCCGGCGAACTCGGTGAGGACCATGCCCGTGTACACCTCCAGGGCGTCGTCAAGCATGGGCACGTCGACCTCGCTGACCTCGTAGCCAGCGTCGGAGAGCGCACCGGCCGCAGCGTCCACGGCCTCCGCGATGGCCGGGTCCACGCCGTGGCCACCGGGATCACGGACTACGCCGACGTTGCGCGGGAGCGGCGGTCCGGAGGCGGGCACCGGAACGGCACGGGGGTCCCGCGAGTCGGTGACCGCGAGGACCTCGAACGCGGCACGCAGGTCGGACACGCTGCGCGCGATCGGTCCGTCGACGGGGAACAGCGCGGAGGCCGGTGCGGGATCGTCGGCACCGATGCGGTGGTCGGCGGGGAACCGGCCCGGTGTCGGCTTCAACCCGGCCACCCCGCACAGCTGCGCGGGCAGTCGCGTGGAGCCCCCGGAGTCGTTGCCCAGCCCGATGACCGCCATCCCGGTGGCCACCGCGACGGCGTCCCCGCCGCTGCTGCCACCAGGCGTGACGGCCGGGTCCCACGGGTTGGTCGTGTCGCCGAACAGCTCGCTGCGCGGGTGCATGCCGGTCAACGTCAAGGTCGGCATGTTGGTGTGGCCGACGACGACGGCACCAGCGCGGCGCAGTGCGTCGACGGGAGGAGCATCGGCGGCAGCCACGCGGTGGGCGAAGGCCCGCAACCCGTGCGTGGTCGCCAGCCCGCGCACGTCGGTGGTCTCCTTGACGGTGATCGGCACCCCCGCCAGCGGCCCGACCTCCTCACCACGCGCGACGGCCGCGTCGACGGCCGCCGCATCCCGCCTCGCCTCCTCATCCCGTCGCGAGGTGACCGCCGCGAGACGCGGGTTGCCCCGGTCGATGCGGTCCAGGTGCGCATGCAGGACCTCGACCGCACTCATCCGGCCCGAGGCAACCGCCGCCGCGATCCCGGACGCAGACCAGCTCGTGACCTCGTGCCCGCTCTTCTCCATGGCACCAAGATACACAGCTGTATCTGGATTCAGTACTGAATATGAACAAGGCTTCTGCGCAATCGGAACCGCCCGTCCTGGGGCCACATCGAGCCGTGCGGGAAATGGGTTGTGAACCCAACAGCACCCCGCACCCGTGGTGGAGGTGGGCGGCGCGGTGGTCGCGCTGTGCTCGGCGGTGTGGACGCGGAGCACTGCCCGGACGGGGGAAGGATGCCTGCGAGGTGGAGGAGCGCCTGCTCACCCCGCATCGAGACGCCGGATGTCGAGCACGGGCGCAACTCCCTCGCGCACGTCGATCGAAGCGGTGGCGCTGAGCGGTCACCGAACGACCGATCGCCACTGGCGGCGCACAGCGGCGAATGCCCCGCGCCAGCTCCCCCGCCCCGCCTCTCCTGCTGGCAGCGACCTCGCGCGACGGCACCGTAGCGCCAGTCCCCCGCAGCAGGCACGCCGCTACTTCTCAACCACTACTAGTCCCAGGAGAAAGACGTGTTCCACCTTTCCAAGGCAGCCGGAGCGACCGCGCTGGCCTGCACCGCGGTCGTGGCGCTGCTGGCCGGTTGCGACGGGGGCTCGGGGAACGGCCTGGAGTCGCTGGACGAGCTGGACAAGCTGGACAGCGAGCTCGGCACCCCCACCGGGGACCTGTTCACCGGCACCCAGAAGATCGAGGTCAACGGCAAGTCGGTGAACGTCTCCTGCACCGGGAACGCGGTGGCGGGCAAGCCGGCGATCATGCTGCTGCTCGGGTTCGGCGATGGTCTGGAGGCGATGGGCGATCTGCAGAAGTCGCTCAGCGCTGACAACCGGGTCTGCTCCTACGACCGGCTGGGCGAAGGCGCCAGCGACCAGCCCGGCGGCCCGCAGGACATCGCCAGCAACGGGCAGATCCTGACCGCGGTCCTGGACAAGGCGATGGGCGACCAGCCGGTCGTGCTCGCCGGGCACTCCATGGGCGGCCTGATCGCGGCCCGCTACGCCCCCGACCACCTGGACCGGGTCAAGGGCCTGGTGCTGCTGGACGCCACCGGGCCGACGGCGATCACCGACACGCTGGCGCTGATCCCCGAGGGCGACACCAGCGAGGCGTCCGCCTTGCGCGAGCAAATGATCGCGATGCGCGAGGGCGCCAACCCGGAGCAGCTGCGCATCCAGGACAGCGCGGTGCGCTCCGCCGGGGACATCCCGGTGGAGGTTGTCCAGCACGGCCAGCAATACCTCGCGCCCATCCCGCAGTATGGTCCGGACCTGGAGCGGATCTGGGCCGAGGGCCAGCAGAAGTGGCTCGCGCTGTCCTCCCGCAGCACCCTGGTCACGGCCACCAAGAGCGGCCACTACGTCTACCGCGACGAGCCGGAACTCGCGCGCCAATCCATCGAGCGCGTCACCGCGCAAGCCACGGCGGAGTAACCAGCGAACACCGAACCGGGTGGGCAGCCCCAACAGCAGCCCACCCGGTTCGGCTCCTCAGGAGCTACCCGAACCTCGAAGCGATTCCTGGAAGGGGCTCTCGAAGGCTGGCGGGGTTCACTCGCGCTGCAACCGCCACGGGGAGTCGGACCAGCTCGCGGTCTCCAGCGCCAGGGCGTGCCTCTCCGGCCCGAAACCCCGAGAAGGCCATTGCTTCCGCGACGAAGCAGCAGCGGGCCGCACAGGCCCCGGTGCTGCGGGCCCTGCCTGCGGAGTCAGCCAGGTCCGCCGCGATGGGCAGGAAGACCGCCGCCATGGTGTTGACCGAGAACAGCGCGGCGACCACCAGTCCAGTGCGCCCGGCCGGTACCGGATCATCCAGTCATGTCCTCGACCGGCCTCGTGGGTGGGGTGAACGGTCCCCAGGTGAAGGCGGGTAGCCAGGGTTCGGGCGGTGCACTCCACGACAACCGCGCGATTTGCGCGACCGTCCGCCGCCCGGCCAGCGACCGGTACAGGTCGACCCGTGTGGCGCGCACCGACGCGGCGGGCTCCCCGTCGCCCGCGGTCCACTTCGCGCCGTCCGCCTCCAGGAGCAGGGCGGGGAGGCGGTGCTCCCGCAGCGACCGGTCGAGCCCAGCGATGCCGAACTCGAACGCGCTGACGTACGCGCAATGCTCGGTCGGCAGGGGTTGCGCCAGCGCGCAGCGCAGGTCCAGCTCGTGGGTGAAGGCGTCGGCGACCAGCTGCCTGCCGGTTCCGCCGGGCCGCTGCTCGAGGACACGCTCGACCTCCCCGCCGAACTCCGCCCACTGCTGGAGCAGCTCGGCTCGAGACAAGCCTGGGTCCAGTTCGGCCGGCACCGCACCGGTCAACCGGCCCCGCACCACGCGCGCCACCTCGACCAGGTGCCGCAACAGGTCGTGCACCGTCCACTCCGGACACGCCGGGACGCGCAGCTCAGCGGCGGCCCGGGTGGACCGGAGCAGCTCGCCGACGTTCTCCCTGACCCGCCGGTACGCGACGTGGTTGCCGATCACACGCCGAAGTATCACCCCCGCCGGGCCCCCCGTCTACGTCGAACTTGCGCTTCACAGCGGCACGTTGCCGTGCTTGCGCTGGACCGGCGGAACCCGCTTGTGCTGCAGCATCGCCAGGCCGCGGGCAACCGCCGCCCTGGTTTGGGCCGGATCGATCACCTCGTCCACCAGGCCCCGCTGTGGTGTGCGCGGCCCGGCGACACGGTCGCGGTGAACCAGCCGACCGTCGAGGTCGAGACGGTGAAGTCAGCGGTGGAGCTCCCATGCCCGTTCGCCGGCACGGTCGTCGAACTGCTGGTCGCCGAGGGCGCGGCGGTCGAGGTGGGCACTCCGCTGATCCGCGTGGCGACCAGTGCCCCGGGGGATCCGGTGCAGGTGCTCGTCGGGTACGGACCGCCGCCGCGGGTGAAGGCGCGCCGACGCCGACGCCGCCCCGGTGCGCCGTCACCGCGGCACCGGCAGGACCTCGGGCAGGTCGAAAGCGGCGTGCAGGGCGGGGTCGGCGAAGGTCGTGACGTGGCTGATCCGCGTGCCGGTGAGGGCTAGGACCTGCACGCAGGTGATGCGGTGCTGGTCGTCGGGCTGCTCGCGGCGGTAGGTGGCGAAGCTGGGCTGGCCGTTGGCCCGGACGGGCACCAGCACCACGTCGCCGGGGTCGGCCGGGCAACAGACCTCGAAGTGCCGGCGGATCACCGCCACGCCGCGGTACCAGGTGGGGTGCGGTGGCATCTCCCAGGTGGCGTCGGCAGTGAACAGCTCCATCAGGGTGGCGATGTCGTGGTTCTCGAACGCGGTGACGTAGCGTTCCATGACGGCGCGCTGGGTGGATACCGGCGGATCGCTGGTGTGGTCTTGGCGGGGGGCGATGCGCTCGAGGTGGGCGCGGGCGCGGCGCAGGCTGCTGTTGACCGCGGTGGCCGTGGTGTCCAGGACGTCGGCGACCTCGGCGGCCCGCCAGCCCATGACGTCGCGCAGGATGAGCACCGCGCGCTGGCGCGGGGGCAGGTGCTGCAGGGCCGCGACGAGCGCCAGGCGGATGCCTTCCCGGGTCGCGACCACCGCGGCCGGATCCGCCTCGTCCAGCACGAGCGCGTCCGGGATGGGCTGCAGCCAGGGCAGGTCCGGGCGGCTGAGGTCGGGGTCGGCGAGGTCGGTGGACGGACCACCGAGGCCGACCGGCAGCGGCCTGCGCTGGCGGCTCTGCAGCGCGTTCAGACACGTCCTGGTGGCGATGCGGTAGAGCCAGGTCCGCAGCGACGACCGCCCCTCGAAGCGGTCGTGCGCACGCCATGCCCGCAGGTAGGTTTCCTGGACCAGGTCCTCCGCGTCCTGCACCGACCCCATCATCCGGTAGCAGTGTGCGAGCAGCTCCCGCCGGAAGCGGTTCGCCATGCGGAGGAAGTCCTCGTCAGCCGCGCTCTGCACAGTCATCCAGCGACGCCGCCCTCCTGCTTCGCCCGCTGCTCGATCCTCATCACGGCCAAGGCACCGCGCTCCAGGTTACCGCGCCCGACCGCGATCGAGGTGACCGCTGCTCGCCCAACTCGACCAAGGCGGACGAAAAAAAGTGCGGTGGACCCGGCGAAATTCGGCTGCCCGCGCTGTCTGCACAGATGACACGTCCAACGCGAAAGGATCACCCATGCAACGGACTGCCCTGGCAGGGCGTCGGGAGTGGGCGGGGCTGGCGGTGCTGACGCTGCCCACCATGCTGCTGTCGATGGACATCAGCGTGCTCTACATCGCACTGCCGCATCTGAGCACCGACCTGGGGGCCAACGCTGCCCAGCAGCTCTGGGTGCTCGACATCTACTCGTTCCTGCTCGCCGGGTTCCTGGTCACGATGGGCACGCTCGGTGACCGGATCGGCCGCCGCAAGCTGCTGCTGATCGGCGCCGGTGTGTTCGCCGCCGCCTCGATGCTGGCCGCCTTCTCCACCAGCGCGGAGATGCTGATCGCGACCCGGGCGGTGATGGGCGTCGCCGGAGCCACCCTGATGCCGTCCACCCTAGCCCTGATCAGCAACATGTTCCGCGACCCGAAGCAGCAGGGCGCGGCCATCGGCATCTGGGCGAGCTGCCTGCAAGCGGGCGGCGCCCTCGGCCCGGTCGTCGGTGGTGTGCTGCTGCAGAACTTCTGGTGGGGCTCGGTGTTCCTGTTCGCCTTGCCGATCATGGCGCTGCTGCTGCTCACCGGACCGCTCCTGCTTCCCGAGTACCGCGCCCACGGCGCGGGCCGGATGGACCTGACCAGCGTGGTCCTGTCGCTCGCTGCGATCCTGCCGGTCATCTACGGCCTCAAGGAGCTGGCTCGGGAAGGCGTGCAGCTGCTGCCGGTGGCAGCGATCGTGGTCGGGGCAGTGTTCGGACTGGTCTTCGGCATCCGCCAGACCAAGCTGAGCTCCCCGTTGCTGGACCTGCGGCTGTTCGGCAACGCCGGGTTCAGCGCCGCCCTGGGGATCATGCTGATCGCGGGTGCCATGCTGGCCGGGATCTTCCTGCCGGTCAGCCAGTACGTGCAGCTGGTCGAGGCGCACTCGCCGGTGGAGACCGGTCTGTGGCTGATCCCGGTGGGCCTGTCCATCGGCATCGGCTCGATCGTGGCACCGAAGCTGGCCCAGCGGTTGCGCCCCGGGGCGGTCATCGCGGGCGGGCTGGCGTTGTCGGTGCTGGGCTTCGCGATGATCACGCTGGTCGGCGCGTCGGCGGGGGTGCTCCTGCTGGTGCCGGGCATCGTGCTGACCTACCTCGGGGCCGGGCCAGCGATCTCACTGGGCACGGGCCTGGTGGTCGGTTCGGTGACACCGGAGAAAGCCGGATCCGCCGCCTCGATGTCGGAGACCAGCAACCAGCTCGGCGCCGCGCTCGGCATCGCCGCGATCGGCGCGGTCGTCACGGCGGTCTACCGCAACCAGTTCACCGTTCCGGCGGAGGTCTCGGGGGAGGCGGGGCAGACGGCGCAGGAAGGTCTGGCGGGCGCCACCTCCGCGGCCGAGCAGCTCCCCGCTGGTACGGCGGAGCAGCTGCTGCAAGGGGCTCGCGAAGCGTTCACCAGCGGCCTCAACACGAGTGCCATCATCGGCGGCGTCGTGTTCGCCTGCCTAGCCGTGGTGGCCACGGTGTTCCTCCGGCACATCCCGCCGTCCGGTCAGCCGGGGCCAGCCTCGGACGACACCGGAGCGCAACCGGTCAGCGCCGAGCAACCGCAACCCGACCGGGAGTGAAAACGCCGGTCGAAGCGCACCGGCACACCACCCACCGCAGAATAGGATCGCGCACATGTTGATCATCGCTGGTTATCTGGAAATGGACCCCGCGCACCGGGACGAGTTCGTCGCCGCGCACCAGGACCTCCTCCTCCGCGGTCGCCAGGCTCCAGGCTGCCTCGACCTGGCCATCAGCGCCGACTCGGTCAACCCCGGCCGGGTGAACAACTTCGAGCGCTGGGAGTCGCGGGAACAGCTCAACGCGTGGCGCAGGGTCGCCAACGCCCCGGACACCGGGATCGCCATCAAGGACGCCGACATGCTGGAGTTCGACGTCGCCGATGCGCGCCCGCCGGTGTTCGAGTGAACCGGTGAACGCGGCTCGGGGTGGTGGGGTGGCGGCCTCCAGCGGTCGCCACCCAGCGCACTACGTGGTCCTCGACGTCGGCATGTTCGAGGTTTGCCCGCCGCGGATCCGGGCACTCCGTGGGGAGTTGGGCGTGCAGACCCGTCAAGTCGGACTCGGAGGTGCCAGGGACGTGGACACTCCCGCTCCGCAGCGCATGCTGGAGATCTACCTCAACGACCACCTCGCGGCCGCCACCGGTGGTTTGGCCTTGGCGCGTCGAGCGGCCCGGAGCAACCGCGACGCGGAGGTCATGCCGCGCCTGGCGGAGATCGCTCTGGAGGTCGACCAGGACCGGCGAGCTCTCCTGAAGATCATGCGCAAGCTCGACGTGCGGGTTGCCCGGACCAAGGTGGTCCTCGGCTGGGCAGCGGAGAAGGCGGGGCGGCTGAAGTTCAACGGGAGCGTTCGGACCCGCTCACCGCTGAGCGTCTTGGTCGAGGTGGAGGCCCTGTGCCTCGGAGTGCAGGGCAAGGCTGCGGGGTGGCGAACGCTGCTGGCGTTCGCCGACCACGATGCCCGCCTGGCCACCGACATCTTGCAGGACCTGGTGAACCGCGCACAGCACCAGTTCGAAGTGCTGGAACGCATCCGCGTGCAGATGGCGTCCGACATCGCAGCCCGCCCACAGGACCGAGGAGCCTCCGCTCCGAACGCAGCTGAGCACCCCAGCACGCCCGAGAACACGACCTCATCGTCCTGAGTGGACGGAATCACCCCGTGGCTTGGCGCTGCTGGGTGAACTGGTTGCGCGGGGCGCGACCAACCCGACGTGGTCGAGTTCCCCTCGTGAGTGGCAGCGGTTGCTCTTACCACCATTTGCACTCACGAGTCCTGACCTGCACGAACGCGACCCCCGGCACACAGGGTCCACTGAGGACGACTACGCGCGCTCGTAGGGGGTCTGCTCGCCCGCCGCGACCTCGAACGGGAGGTGGTTCCCGGGCGGGGGCAACGGGCAGGTGGCGAAGTCGGTGAAGGCACAGGGGAGGTTCGTCGCCCGGTTGAAGTCCAGTTCCACGGTTCCGTCCGCGGCGACTTCGGCGCTGAGCGAGCGGTTCGCCGCGTAGGTCGTCACGCCGCTGGTCCCGTCGGTGAACAGGACTTGCACACCGCTCGTCTTGCCGTTGAAGGCGGTCAGCTCAAAGGACTCACCGCTGTGCTCCAGGTGCACCACACCCGGCGAGGTGTAGACATGGCTGAGCCCTTCGACGACCGCGCCGACCGTCACGGGCCGCGGCTCGTCGAACGGCTCGAAGCGGCCCTGCAGCACCCAGTCCGGGTCGGGTTCGAACGTCGGCACACCGCGGAACGCCCGCAGCACGGGCGCCTCCGGGTCGTGCACCCGGATGAGGTAGCCGGACCTCCGGACCACCTCGACCTCCCGGTCCCCCGCCACCACCCGCACGCCTAACCCGCTGTTGACCAGCTCGAACCGCCGCACACCGGTGACCGGCGCACCGTCGTGGACCAGCTCCGCGCCGTCCGGGTCGACGTAGGCGGCGTCCTCGTCCTGCCACCACAGCCCGGGGACGCCCGGGTACCGGCTGGGCGCATCGCCGAGCCAGTCCAGCGACACCAGCGCCAGCCAGCCGTGCGGATCGGCCAGCGCCTCCTCGCGCTCGATCCGCCACTGCCGCCATTCCGCGACGAAGTCCGCACCCATCCCAACTCTCCCATCCTCCGTTGGTGTCCTCAGCCGGTCTTCGGCAGGCCTGGCGGGTTGATCCGGGACTGGGGCACCGCCTCGTCCGCCAGGTACCACCGCCGCAGGACCTCGCCGTAGTGGCCGTTGCCGATCTCATGGCCGATCGCCCTGACCAGGGCCTCGACCAGGCCGTGGTCCTGCTTCGTGGTCGCGGCGATCTCGGCGGGCACCGCGCCTCCTCCGGTGACGGTCCCCACGACCTTGCTGTCCCCGCTGACCGCGGCGTGGTGGGCCATGCTCGGGTTGGGCCCGACGGAGAGCTCGATGCGGCCGGACCGCAGCGCCAGGTAGTAGTCCACCGAGTTCTCACCGTAGTGCTGGAAGTGCACCGCGGGCAGGCCCGCCGCCCGGTTGCGCGTCCCAGTCCAGCAGGATCTGCGCCTGGGGTCGAGGTCGGGTTGCAGGCGGGTCCCGCCGCGCGTGGTGGTCACGTCGCCTCCGCGGTCGGCGGGTCGGTGAGGATCTTCTCGAACGGCAGGGGCGGGGTGAGCTCGGCCGGGTCGCGAGTGGTGTCGAAGAGCGGCCGGTACCCGGCCGCCAGGTACAGCGCCTGGGCCTCCGGTTGCCGCGGGCCGGTGGTCAGGTGGACCCGCCGGTACCCGCTGGCCAGCGCCTGCCGCTCCAGTTCGGCGAGGACGCGGCGGGCCAGCCCGCGCCTGCGGTGCCCGCTGCGGGTCCACATCCGCTTGAGCTCCGCGGTGCGCGCGTCGTGGCGCCGGAAAGCACCGCCCGCCACCGGGTTCCCGCGTTCCAGCAGCAGGACCAGCGCGCCGCCGGGCGGGGTGAAGTCCTCCGGCGGGTACTCCTCGGCCAGCTTGCGGACCTGCTCGTCGAGGGGCATCCCGTAGCGGGCGGAGTACTCGCGGGCAAGTTCGTCCAGCAACGGCGCGGCCAACGCGTCGTCGACGTGGACCCGCCGGAACTCCCAGCTTTCCGGTTCCGTCGGCGCGGCGGCGGTTGGAGGATCAGCAACCACGTTCGTCCACTTCGCTCGAAGACGCCCAGATCGGCCTGATGCAGGTGTGGAAGCTAGAACGGAACTCGGGGTTGCGACAAGCAATCCCACGATGTGACCGCGCGGATGCGACTTCTCAGGCTGGAGGTTGCGCGGGTGTTGCGGAAATGGGCAGCTCGTCCCAGGCCCCGGAAGCACTTGACGACTACAACAGGCGTCGTGTTGGTTCGGGGCCGAGCGGGAGCACTACCGCTGGGCACCGCCCTCCTCAGCGCACCAGGGCCGCCCGCTGCTCGACGAGAGCACCATCGTGGTCGCCGGGGACTCCGCGGTGATCACCGTGTTCCCTCCGCCTCGCAGCAACCACTTCGGCGAGCAGACGGACTGATCCTCTACCGCACCGAGCTCCGGGCGTTGCTGGCGTGCTCATCCGGAGGTGGTCGTGACGCGGAACTTCGGGGGAACGGTGGGGACGTCCGCTGGGTCGGCGGCGCTGGCCAGGTCGGCGGCCAGCGCGCCGATCAGGGGTGCGAACTTCGCGCCGTGCCCGGAGCAGGGCGAGACCACGGTGATCCCGTCCGCGCGGTCGAGGACGAAGTGCTCGTCGGGGGTGCTGGTGAACAGGCAGGTGGTCTCCGCGTAGGGGTCCGGTTCCAGGCCGGGGACGTTGCCCCGCACGAAGGAGGTGACCCGCTCGCGGTTGGCCGGGGCGACGAGCTGGTCCTGGTGCGCCGCCGACGGCAGCAGCTTGCCGCCGTTGAACTCGGCGACCTTCTGGCCGCGGAAGTCGGCGTCCTCCCCACCGGGCAGCCCGTAGACCTGGATCTGCTCGTCCTTGTGGATGAAGGACGGCCACGGCACGGCAGCGGGACCACTGGCGGCCCGGTCCCCGTACGGGAAGTGGTACGCCTGTTCCTGCCGCACCACCAAGGACGGCATCCCGGACAGGAACGCGCGCGGGAGCGCCAAGCCGCCCAGCAGGTCGGGCAGCCAGCCACCGGCGCACACCACGACTCGTTCCGCCGCCACGACCTCCCCGCCGGTCGAGACCAGCCGGTAGCCGCTGCCCTCCCGCTCGGCCGTCGCCAGCTGCCAGCCCGTCCGCACCTGCGCGCCGCGAGCCGCCGCGAGGTCGACCATCGCTCGCACCGCCGCTTGCGCGTGGATCACCCCGGCACCCGGGTGCCACAGGACGGGCGTGTCGAACCGGAAGTCCGGCCAGCGCTCGGACGCCTGCTCGCTGCTTAACAGCTCGTGGTCGACGCCGAGCTCACCGAGGATGCGGGCCAGGCGCTCGGGCTCGTGCCGCGCACCGGAGTCGAGGGCGCCGGTCGGCGTGATGATGGTCCTGCCCGTGGCTCGTTCGACGTCGTCCCACAGCGGCTTCGCCTGCACCACCAACCGGGTGTAGAGCGGTTCGGGGTAGGCGTAGCGGAGGATGCGTGCCGACCCGTGCGAACTGCCGCCGCGGTGGGCAGGGGTCGCTTGCTCGAGCAGGACCACCTCGTGCCCGCGGGAGGCGAGCTGCCACGCGGCGGCAGATCCGGCCAGACCGGCACCGATGACGGCGTACTGCGAGGTGTGGCGGGGCAAGGCGCGACTCCGGGTGGTCGAGGACGGGTGCGGACGGGACCCATCAGACCTCACCCGGTTCTGACCTGTCCAACACCTGTTCGTCGACCTCGCGGTGGACGTGCGACGACTCCGGCGCTTCGGCCACGCACGTGCGGGGCTGCGCGGTCGGTGCCGGGACGGAGCGGCTAGCTGCCCTCGACCTCGACGCGGTTGCGGCCTGCGTGCTTGGCCCGGTAGAGGGCTTGGTCGGCGGCGGCGAACAGCCGGTTGAAGTCGGTGGGGCCAGCGGCGACACCGATGCTGACCGTGGGTGGTTGCGTTCTCGGGCCCAGGCACCAGTCGTGGGCCGCCACCGCGGCGCGGACGCGCTCGGCCAGTACCGGGCCGTCGGGGACGGGGCCCAGCACCAGCACGAACTCGTCGCCCGCCCACCGGCAGACCAGGTCGTCGGGGCGGCATTCGCGCCGGAGCAGCTGGGCCACCCCACGCAGCACTGCGTCGCCCGCGGCGTGGCCCGCGGTGTCGTTGATCTCCTTGAAGTTGTCGACGTCCAGCACCGCCAGCCACCGCGCCACGACCCCGTCGGCCGACGTCCGCTGTTCCACGCCGCGCCGGTTGAGCAGGCCGGTCAGCGGGTCCCGGCGCGCGGCCTGCTGCGCGGCGGACTCCTGGCGCTGCGCCTGGATGGCCATGCGGCGTTGCTCCACGGCGTGGCCGAGCCCGGTTTGCAGCGCGCGCATGTTCGTCCTGCTGACCGCGACCAGGCTGCGCAGCGCGGCGACTTCGCCGACGGCGTCGTCCAGCTCCCGGCAGATGGTGCTCAGGGCCAGCGAGGACCGCATCCGCAGCCGGGTGTCCCGAATCCACTCCGCCATGTCGACCGCTCGCCTGGCGAAGGTCCGGGCCTCCGCCAGGCGGCCCTGGTGGCGGCGGATCTCGGCGAGCGCCCAGTTCGCGATCGACGAGGTGTAGCGGTCCCCCGCTTCCTCGCCCGCCGCGAGGGCCTGCACCGCGCGGTCCTCAGCATCGGCGAGGTGCCCGAGAGCTGCCAGCGCCCGAGCACTGCCAGCCTGGACGCGTTCGCGGACCTGCCCGGGAGAAGCCAGCGCCAGCGCTTCGTCGAAGAGCCCCAGCGCCGTGCGGAAGCACTCGTGGTTGTCGCCGCTGGCGTCCATGGCCTGCAGCTGCCAGCAGTTCGCCTCCCGCTCCAGGCAGTGCGCGAGGACCTGCGGGTCCCCGCTGCCCCGGGCAACCTGGACCGACTGGGCGATCAGCTCGCGCGAGGCGTCGTGGTGCCCGACCGCCTGCAGCAGGTCCCCGAGGATCCCCATGGCCTGGGCGGCGCCGCCGCCCTGCGGCCGGTCGACGTCGAGCCCGGTCCACCCATCGGCGACGAGGTCGAGCGCGAGCGCGATCCGGTCCAGCCGCCACGCCAGGTAGGCCCGGTGCACCAGCACGACGCTGGGGTCCCACTGGCCGTCGACGTCCTTGGCGCCACCCGCGATCAGCCGTTTGAAGGCGAGCGCGGCGGCGTTCGGGCGGCCGGACTCCAGCAGCAACCGCACGCGCCGGTCCTGCTCGGGGACCAGCCCCGCCATCAACGGATCGTTCTCCCGCACCGCCCCGCCCCGTCGCCACCCGCGGTGACCTGCTGTTCCGCGCTGCCGCGCTGCCTCCAGGGTATCGATCCCAGCGGGGCGCTCAGCCCCACAAGCCCAGGGCGAACTCGGCGATCACGGTGGACAGCAGGAACGAGGCCGTGATCGCGACCAGGCCGACCGGGATGATCTTCCAGCCGATCCGCCGCAGCAGCGGGATGTCCTTGCCCAGCGACAGCCCCGCCAGGGTCAGCATGATGGTCGCGATCGAGAGGAAGTCCACCGACTTCACCAGCGGGTTCAGCACCTCCGCCGCCGGGAACCAGGGGCTTGAGATGTAGGCGCCCACCGTGGTGATCCACACGATCGCCGAGATCTTCCGGGACACCTTCGCCAGGAGGAGTCCGAGCAGCACCAGCGCCAGGAGCACCGCGTAGCCGCCGACGATCTTCCAACTGAAGGCTTCGGCCGCGATCGAGGCGGTGCCCAGACCGAGCACCGTCAGCACCGCGAGCGACAGCCACAGCGGCAGCGTGACCTGGGCCGAGGCCGCGGCGACCTGCTCCCGGAACGCGCGGTTGCCCGCGCCGGCACCCGCCGACCCGCCCGCAGCGGCGGTGTCCCGGCCCCTGGTGAGCAACCGGTAGAACCGGTCGGCCAGCGGCAGCGCGAGGTAGATCCCGACGTAGACGCCCAGGATCGTGGTGATCAGGTTCGACACCGCGGCCATGCCCAGGACGGCCTCCGCCTGAGCCGGGTACGCATCCGCGATGCTCGCCGTGGACGCTGCCATCATCGAGCCGGACCCCACGCCCGCGCCCATGGCCAGCGCCAGCGGGTCGAAGACCCGCCAGTTCGCCACCAGGGACGTCAGCAGGGTGATGAACACCGCGCCGAAGAGCGTGCCGAAGACGTACATCGCCAGCACGCCGCGGTACTGGTCGGAGTCCGGCCCGTACTTCTCCGAGACCATGGCGAACGACGGCTCGCGGTCGAGGGAGAACGTGGCGCCGACCGTCGCCCCGCCCATGCGCAGCAGCACGGCCAGCGGCAGCGCGAGGGCGACCGTGCCGAGCAGGTGCCCGACCTCCTGCAGCAGCAGCGCGGGCCCCGCCCGGACCAGGACCGGCAGGCTCGGACCGATGTTGAAGGCGAGCCGGGCCACCAGCAGCATCACCGCCACGCCGACCAGCGCCGCGGCCACCTTCTGCAGGTCCACGCCGAGCGGCTTGAACCGCTGCACCGACACCAGCAGGCCGAGGACCAGTCCCCACACCATCGGGAAGATGATGATGGACCCGATGCCCAGGTCGATCTCGGCCTGTCCGACGAACTGCACGACCAGTCCGATGACCAGCGCCAGGACGGCGATCGGCAGCGCTTGCTTCGGTCCGGCCACGGGCGGGACGGCGGGAGTGGTCATCGGGCTGCTGCTTCCTGCGCGGGGTTCCGGCGGTGCGGCACCGCGCCGGAACGGTCTTCCTGGGCCCATCACGCCTCCCTAGTAGCTCAGCGACGGAAACGGTGCGCCAGCGGTTCGGGTGGGCACCCAAACGGCCTTGGTCTGGGTGTACTCGTCGAGCACGCCCGGGCCGGAGGAGCGGCCGTGGCCGGAGTCGCCGAACCCGCCGAAGGGGACGGCCACATGGATCGTCTTGTAGGAGTTGATCCAGAAGGTGCCGGCGTTGACCGAGCGCGCCACGTGGTGGGCGCGGGACACGTCACCGGTCCACACCGCGCCCGCCAAGCCGAAGTTGGTGCCGTTGGCCCGCTCGACCGCCTCGGCCTCGGTTTCGAAGGCGTCGGCACCGAGGACCGGCCCGAAGACCTCGTTGGTCTCCAAGCGGTTGGTGGCGGTGACCCCGTCGAGCAGGGTGGGTGCGACCCAGCGCCCGGCCGCCAGCTTGGTGCCGCTCACCGCGGCGGGCAGCTCCACACCGGTGACCCGGCGGCCACCGTCCTGCAGTCCCGCCTCGATCAGGGAGGTCACAGTGGCGAACTGCGGTGCGGTGATGATCGGGCCGACCTCGGTGGCGGGGTCGAGCGGATCCCCGAGCCGCAGCCGCGCCGCCCGGGCCGCGACGCGTTCGACGAACTCGGCGTGGACGCTGCGCTCCACCAGCAGCCGCGAGCCCGCCACGCAGGACTGCCCGGCCCCGGAGAACACCGCCGCGACGGCACCATCGGCCGCGCGGTCCAGGTCCGCGTCGGCGAAGACGATGTTGGCGCTCTTGCCGCCGAGTTCGAGGACGGCCGGAATCCCGGCCTGGGCCGCCGCGACCGCCACCCGGCGGCCGGTGGCCACCGAGCCGATGAACGAGACCTTCCCGACGCGCGGATCGCTGGTGAGCGCGGCACCGACGGTGCCACCGAGGCCGACGGCGACGTTGAAGACGCCGTCCGGCAGACCGGCCTGGTGCGCCAGCTGGGCCAGCCGGACGGTGGAGGCAGGGGTGAACTCACTGGGCTTGACGACGACGGCGTTGCCCGCGGCCAGCGGCGCGGCCGAGTTCCAACCGCCGGTGAACAGCGGCGCGTTCCACGGGGTGATGGCCACGACGACGCCCCACGGAACGCGCTCGGTGTAGGTGTGCCAGTTGCCGGGGACGGGGATGGTCTGGCCCAGCAGCTTGTCGGCCCATCCCGCGTAGTAGCCGAACATCTCGGCGACCTTGGCCGCCTCCACCCGGGTGTCCCGCAGCGGCTTGCCGGTGGTGGCGGACTCCAGCACGGCCAGTTCCTCACCGTGCTCGGAGATCGTGCGCGAGACCTCGCGCAGGATCGCCGCTCGTTCGAAGGCGTCCGTCGCGGCCCACGTGGCGGCCCCGCGCACCGCGCTGGCCAGGATGGCGTCGGCGCCCTCCCGGCCAGGATCGCGGAAGTCCGCGCAGTCCTCGCCGGTGGCAGCGCAGGTGAGGGTGATGCGCTCGCCACCGCCCGCTGCGATGGCGCCATCGACGAAGGCCCCGAGGCCGTCCGGGAAGGCGGCGGCCAAGGCCTGGCGCGCGGTGGCGGCCGAGGAGGTGATCGGAGTGGTGCTCATGCTCCAGAGGCTCCTTCCCTGGTCAGGGAGGGCGCGACGGTTCGCGCGATCTCGGTGAAGTCGGCGCCGGGGCCGAGCTGGGCGAGGGCGTCCTGCCAGCGCTGGCTCGCGGCGATCAGCAGGTCGGGCTGCTCGCCGCGCTGGCCAGCGACCTCGATGGCCAGCGCGGCGTCCCGGGCCATCAGCCCGAGGGAGAAGCCGGAGTCGTGCGTGCCGGAGAGCACCCAGTTCGGGTACATCGCGGCGGAGGCCTTGCTGCCGCCGGACGCTCCGCTGATCCCCGCCGCGGCTAGGGCGGGGTCCACGCCGTAGGCCTTGGCGACCGCGAGGGCTTCCCCAACGGACACCAGGTTGGCCGCGGCCAGGACGTTGTTGAGCAGCTTGACGACGTTGCCAGCGCCAGGACCGCCGAGGTGCTGGTACTGGCCGCCGGTCAGGGCCTCCAGCACGGGCCGTGCCGCGTCGAGGGCTTCGTCCGCGGCCCCCACGAACGCGGTCAGCTGCCCCGCCGCAGCCCCGTCCCGCCCGCCCGAGACGGGCGCGTCCACGAAGGCGGTACCCCGTTCCGCCGCGAGCGCGGCGAGGGCGGCGCTGGTGGTTGGCTCCGAGGTCGTGGTGTCGACGATCGCGACCGTGCCCGCGCTCTCCAGCAACGTGGGGACCGTCGCCTCGACCGCGCGGGCCGAGGGCAGCGAGAGCACGACGTAGGGCGTACTGGCCAGCAGGCCGAGGTCGTCCACCACGCGGATGCCGTCGCTGGCCGCCGCGGAACGCGCGTCGGGCGAGGGGTCGAACCCGGACACCTGCCAGCCAGCCCGGTGCAGGGCGGAGGCCATGGCCCCGCCCATCGATCCCAGGCCGACCACGGCGATCTGCTCGTCCATCAGAACTCCTGTTCGCGAAGACGTCCTAGTCGAGGTAGACGTCCAGGTCCTTCCACAGCTGCTGGGTGCGCCGGATGGCGGCGCGGCTGCGCTCCGGTTGGGCCGCCTGCATCCCGGCGAGCAACCCGTAGACGACCGAGGTGGCCGCCGTGACCGACTGGAAGAAGGAAATGCCCTCCGAGGGCACGATCAGCAGGTGGTCGGCCACCGTGGTCGCCAACGTGCCCCGCCGCATGTCGGTGATGGCGATGATCGTCGCGCCCGCGGCGCGCGCCGCCTCGGTGGTGGCGATGAGCTGCTTCATGGACCGCCACATGTTGATGACCACCAGGACGTCGCCCGGCCCCAGGCTGTTGATGGCGGTGGCCAGGTGCACCCCGGCCCGGTTCTCCAGGGAGACCGGGTAGCCCATGGTGGATCCGAGGTGGGCCATGACGCTGGCCGGACCGGCGAAGGAGCCGACGCCGACCACCAGGATCGACCTGGCCGCGGCGAGCGCCGCGATGGCGGCCTCGGCGTCCGCGGCGCTGTTGGCGTCCAGCGTCTGGCGCAGGTTGTCGATGTCGTGCGTGAGGGCATCGTGCAGCGGGCTCCGGTGCTCGCCGTGCTCAACGAGCGTGTCCTCGGAGGAGATCATCACCAGGTAGCGGGCGCGCAGCTCGCGCTGCAGGTCCGGCCAACCCCGGTAGCCCAGCCGCTGGGCGGCGCGGACCACGGTGGAGTTGTTGACGTCGGCCCGCTGCGCGATCTCGGCGATGTCGGCGTAGGACGCCAGCTGCGGGTTGCGGACGATCACGTCGACCACGCGCGCCTGGGCCTTCGACAACGGCACGTCGGGCACGACGGCGCCCAGCCACTGGGCGTCGGCGTTGCCGAAGACCTCGTCGTTCTGCGCTGTCGACACGAATGCTCCCTGGTCCGAGACGACACGCCCTGCAAGCGCGTTTGCAACACCGTACATCGCAAACCGAATTGCAGAAACCCCTCGTGAGCGGCGATGGTGGTCAGGACCACCATCACCACTCACGAGCGGCCAGGGGCATGTCGTCGGCGTATCGGGAATCTGATACGCGCTGGCAACACGGCACCCCCTTGACTTGGGGCATGGTCAGCGAACTGGGTGTGATCCACAGCGGAGCGACTGCACGAGCGGCGGCCGAGCCGGACCCCCCGCTCACGGTCTTCGGGTGCGGCCCGGACGAAGCCGCGGTGTTCCGCGAGGCGGGGGCTCGCCTCGGCGCACCGCTGCGGATCGTCGAGGCTGCACTCGACGAGACCAACGCCGAACTGGCGCGCGGCAGCCGGTGCGCCAGCGTCAGCCACCGGACGCGGATCACCAGGCCCGCGCTCGCGGCGCTCAGCGAGGTCGGGGTGGAGTACCTCTCCACCAGAAGCATCGGCCACGACCACATCGACCTGGCACAGGCCGAGCGCGTCGGCATCGCGGTGGGCAACGTCGCCTACTCGCCGGACAGCGTGGCCGACTACGCGGTGATGCTGGTGCTGATGACCGTGCGCCACGCGAAATCCGTTGTGCTGCGGGCAGAGTCCCACGACTACCGGCTGAGCAGGGCCCGTGGCGCGGAGCTGCGCGACCTGACCGTGGGCGTGGTCGGAACGGGACGCATCGGCGCGGCAGTGGTCGAGCGGCTGCGGGGTTTCGGGTGCCGCGTGCTGGCCCACGACCGGCAGCCCCGGGAGGACCACGTGTCGCTGGACGACCTGGTCGAGCGGAGCGACGTCGTCACGCTCCACACCCCGCTCACCGCGGAGACGCACCACCTCCTCGACCGCCAGCGCATCGCGCGGATGAGGACCGGCGCGCACGTCGTCAACACGGGGCGCGGGCCGCTGGTCGACACCGCAGCCCTCCTGGCGGCTTTGGAGAGCGGCAAGTTGGGCGGCGCGGCACTGGACGTCCTCGAAGGCGAGGAGGGAATCTTCTACGCCGACTGCCGGAACCGGCCCGTCCAGAACGAGTCCCTGGTGCGGCTGCAACGGCTGCCGAACGTGCTGATCAGCCCGCACTCCGCGTACCACACCGAGCGCGCCCTGCGGGACATCGTCGAGAACAGCCTCATCAACTGCCTGAACTTCGAGAACAGGAGAACAGCATGAGCAGGGTGAAGGTCGCAGTCCTCTTCGGAGGCGCTGGCGAGGAGCACCCCGTCTCGGTCAAGTCGGCGCGGGAGGTGGCGAACAACCTCGACACCGACAAGTACGAGCCGCTCTGGATCGGCATCACGACCAGCGGCGACTGGCGGTGGTGCGAAAGCCCGCACGGGGATTGGGAGAACGCCAACCCGCGCCCGGTCACCCTGTCACCGGACCGGGGGGTGCACGGCCTGCTGGTCGCGGGTCAAGACGAGGTGGTGCGCCTCGACGTCGTCCTACCGGTGTTGCACGGCAGGTTCGGGGAGGACGGTGCGGTGCAGGGCCTGCTGGAGCTCTCCGGCATCCCCTACGTCGGGTGCGGCATCCAGGCCTCGGCCGTGTGCATGGACAAGACCTTGGCCCACACCGTCGCCTGGAGCGCGGGAATCGCCACCCCGACCTCCTGGGTGGTCACGGCGGACGAGGAGGTCGATCCCCACCGGTTCCGGTACCCCGTGTTCGTCAAACCCGCCCGCTCGGGCTCCTCGTTCGGCGTCAGCAAGGTCACCCGGGCCGAGGAACTGCCGATCGCGTTGTGCACCGCGCGGCAGTACGACTCGAAGGTCCTGGTCGAGGAGGCCGTGTCCGGCGACGAGGTCGGCTGCGCGGTCCTCGGTGACCTCTCCGGACTGGTCACCGGCGAGGTGGACCGGGTCGACCTCTCGCACGGGTTCTTCCGCATCCACCAGGAGGACTCGCCCGAGACCGGCTCGGAGAACGCGACCTTCGTCGTCCCCGCCGACATCCCCGACGAGTCGCGCCAGCTCGTCCAGGACACCGCCAAGACCCTTTACCGGGCGCTGGGCTGCGCGGGGCTCGCCCGCGTCGACCTGTTCCTCACCGGCGACGGGCGGGTGGTCCTCAACGAGGTCAACACCATGCCCGGAATGACCTCCTACAGCCGCTACCCGCGGATGATGGCCGCCGCGGGGGTGCCGCTGTCGGACCTGCTCGACCGGCTCCTCTCAACGGCGTTGGACGGGGCGGAGCGGTGAACGACGACTTCTGCTACGTCGACGAGCAGGTGCCGGGCGTGCGCTGGGACGCCAAGTACGCCACCTGGGACAACTTCACCGGCAAACCGGTGGACGGCTACCTCGCCAACCGCATCGTCGGCTCCCGCGCCCTGTGCGCGGGGCTGGCGCGGGCGCCGCAACGAGGAGGCCACCTCGTGCTGGTCCACGCGGTCGAGGACGGGGTGGTGCGGTTCCACAACCCCTCGGGCTACTCCCACAACTCCGACTCCGCAGCGCTCCCGATGTCGGTGTTCGAGCGGTTCCACGCGGACCGGGGGATCCTGATCACCGCGGCGCAGCAGGCAGTCGCACCGTGACGTGGAGACCGCCGCCGGTGCGCGGGCTGAGCGAGAGCGTTCCGTCATGCGCCCGGGTGATGCTCTTGGCGATCGCCAGGCCGAGACCGACACCGGCGTGGCCGCTGCGGCTGCGTTCGGTGCCGCGCTGGAACGGCTCGGTGAGGGTGCGCACCAAGTGCGGGCTGAGCTCGGCACCGGTGTTCTCGACCGTGAGCACGGCGCCTTCGGGACCGGCGGTGGTGCTGACCTGGACGGTGCCGTGCTCGGGCAAATTGTGGACGATCGCGTTGTGCAGCAGGTTCGTGGTCAACTGCAGCAGGAGCGCGTGGTTGCCGACGGTCGGGGCGATGTCCCCGGAGGTGTCGATGACGACGCCGTGCTTCTCGGCTAGCGGGAGGAGCGCTTCCGTGGCCTCTTCGGCGGTGAGGGACAGGTCGACGTCCTCCCGGGTGAAGGAGCGCCGGTCTGCGCGGCTGAGCAGGAGCAGCGCCTCGGTGAGGTCGATCGCCCGGGCGTTGACGACGCGCAGCCGCTCGTCGAGCTCACTGCTCTCCCGGTTCGGATCGTTGCGGGCGACGTCGAGCAGGGTCTGCGTGATCGCGAGTGGCGTGCGCAGCTCGTGGGAAGCGTTGGCGGCGAAGCGCTGCTGCTCGGCGACGTGCGCTTCGAGCCGCGCGAGCATGCCGTCGAAGGCGTCGGCGAGCTCCCGGAACTCGTCCTGGCTCCCCGCCATCTCGATCCGGTGGGAGAGCGACCCCCTCGCCGCTGTGCGGGTGGCCTCGGTGATGCGGTGCAACGGCGCCAGCATCCGCCCAGCGAGGATCCACCCACCGGCGAAACCGAACACCAGGAGGAACACGATCGCGGCGACAGCCGCTGGCGCGAAGTCCTGCAGCAGTTCGCCGCCCGAAGGCGCGATCACGATCTCCCCAGCATCTTGCGCCCGCTCCCGGTACCCGTCCAGGAACACCGCGAACGCGCCGAGCAGCACGGCTCCGGCGACCACCAGGAAACCGGCGTAGCTGAAGGTGAGCTTGAGCCGGGCGCTCATCCCGGGCGCCCTACCCACGCTCGCCGCTCGCGACGGTGTCGATGCGGTAACCGACGCCGGGCACCGTGGCGATCAGCCAGGGTTCGCCGAGCCGCTTGCGCAGCGCGGACACCGTGATGCGCACGGCGTTGGTGAACGGGTCGGCGTTCTCGTCCCAGGCCCGCTCCAGCAGCTCCTCGGCGCTGATGACACCGCCTTCGGCGGCCACCAGGACTTCGAGCACCGCGAACTGCTTCCGGGTGAGCGCGACGTACCGCCCGTCCCGGTGGACCTCGCGGCGGAACGGGTCCAGCCGCAGCCCGGCGAGCTCCCGCACCGGCGGCCTGCTGTGCGCGCGCCTGCGGTCCAGGGCCCGGAGCCGGAGCACCAGCTCGCGCAGCTCGAAGGGTTTGGTGAGGTAGTCGTCAGCGCCGAGCGCGAACCCGGAAGCCTTGTCGTCCAACCGGTCCGCCGCGGTGAGCATCAGGATCGGCATGCCGCTGCCCGAAGCGACGATGTGTTCGGCGACCTCGTCACCGGAGGGCCCGGGGATGTCGCGATCGAGGACGGCGATGTCGTAGGAGTTGACGCCGAGCATCTCCAGGGCGGTGTCGCCGTCCCCGGCGATGTCGGCCGCGATCGCCTCCAGGCGCAGTCCATCGCGGATCGCCTCGGCCAGGTAGACCTCGTCCTCGACAACCAGCACGCGCATGCGCTACAGCGTAGGAGCGACCCCATGTCGCCGACGTATCGAAAAAGCGTCAGCCGCCAGCGCCCCCGGGGCCCGCTCCACGCGTGGCGCTGATGGTGCGGGCCACCTCGCCGACCACGGTCCGCGTCTCCGGGGGCCAGGCCAGCCAGGTGGTCAGCGCGAGCTCGGGTCCGGTCAGCGGCAGCCACGGCCAGTCCGGCAGCAGGCGGCGCGAGGAGTGCGCGGTGAGCAGGACGGCGTCGGCCCTGGCGGCTTCGGCGCAGGCGAGGGCGTGCTCGGTGAACTGCGCGAACTGCCACAGCGGTACCGCACCCGCGTCGTGGGCCGCGACGACCAGCCGGTCGTCGACGACCGGCACCTGCTGCCGACCGTGGGCGAGGACCCGCAGGCCGTCCAGGGCTCGGACGGGGCACGTCGGGCCGTCGGCCAGCGGGTGGCCGGGGCGCACGGCGACGCCGAAGGGCAGGTCGAACAGGCTCTCCGCGCGGAACCGGGCCGGGGGATGCTCGTGAACCATGGCGAGGTCGAGGTGCCCCTGGCCCAGCATCCGCAGCTGCTCGGTGCTGCTCGCCTCGGTCAGCGTCACCGCTGCGCGGGCGACGTCGGACTCCAGGGCGGTGAGCACGGTCAGCAGCCAGCCGCTCGGCATCCCCGGTGGCACGCCGAGGTGCACGACCTCCCGGCTCTGGCCGACCGCGGAGCGCGCCATGTCGGGTGCCGCGTCGGCGAGCCGGAGCAGCAGCAGCGCGTGGCGGTGCAGGGCGGCGCCAGCCGCGGTGAGGGTCGTCCCGCTGGCGGTCCGGTCGAACAGGGACGTGCCGATGTGGTGCTCGAGTTGCCGGATCTGCCTGCTCAGCGACGGCTGGGTGAGGTGCAGGCGCTCAGCCGCGCGGGAGAGCGAGCCCTCCGCGGCGACCGCGGCGAAGTACCGGAGATGGCGCAGTTCCACAGGGCTCCTCGGGCTTCGGCTCTGCCTGGCAGGCATACCGCGTCTGATTACCCGGCATTGGACGCGCCGTTGTCAACCGCGGTGTACTGCCCGGGCCCGGCGTCCGGGGCGACCACCCGCGCCCCGCCCGGCGGGCAGGAAGGACGCCCAACGATGAGTCTTGCCGTCGATCCCGCCGCGCGGCACCCGTACCGGTGGGTGGTGCTGGTGCTGTCGTGGGCGGCGTTCACGATGACCGCGGTGGACCGGTCCACCTGGGGTCCCGCCTCGGTGTCGGTCGGCGAGGACCTGGGGGTCTCGCTGGCCGGGCTGGGGGTGTTCGCCACCGGCTACTACGTCGGTTACGTCCTCTCCAACGCCGCCGGCGGGGTGCTGGCGGACTGGCTCGGCCCGCGCGTGGTGCTCGCCGCCTCGTTGTTCCTCGCGGGCGGCTTCATGGTCCTGTTCGGCGAGTCGGACTCCGTCGTGCTCGGCATCGCGTTCCAGGCCGCGGTCGGCGTGTTCGCGGGGTGCGACTACTCGGCCGGGGTCAAGCTCATCGCGCAGTGGTTCCCGGCGCGGGACCGGGGCTTCGCGATGGGCTTGTTCATGACCGCGACCTCGCTCGGCACCGTGATCGCCAACGCGGTGGTGCCGAGCCTGATCGCCGCGTCCGGGTGGCGGGCCTCCTACCACCTGTTCGGCGCGGCCTCGATGGTCGTCGCGGTGCTGTGCTTCCTGCTGCTCCGCCCCGGCGGGCACGCCATGGCCGCGCGTCGGGAGCGGCCTGGCCTGCGCCCCCTGGCGCGCAACCGCGACCTCTGGTTGCTCGGCCTCGCCGGGTTCGGCGGCCTGTGGGGCACCTACGGCTTCATCACGTGGTCCAACGCCCTGATGGTCAAGGGCAACGGCGTCTCGCCGGTCCAGGCCGGGGTCGTCGTGGTCATCTTCGGCGTCGCGGCCATCGTGGCGAAACCGCTGGTGGGCGTGGTGTCGGACCTCTCCGGTGGCAGGCGGAAGGTGCCGACCGCCGTCGTGCTCGGCGGGTTTGTGGTGGCCCTGCTGGCCTTCGGCACCCGCAAGGACCTGGTCGGGTTCCTGTGGGTGGCACCGTTCCTCGGCGTCGCGGCGTACGTGTACAGCCCGCTGATGGTGGCGTTGATCCCCCGGCTCGCCGGGGTGCGGCTGGCCGGTTCCGCCGCCGGGATGACGAACGCGTTCTGGCAGCTGGGCAGCACCATCGTGCCGGTGGTGATCGGTGGGGTGTTCCAGGCGACCGGGTCGTTCTTCTGGGCCTTCGCCACGCTCGCCGCCGGTCCGCTGCTCGGGATGTTCCTCATGCTCGGCGTGCGCGAACCCGGCACCGCAACTGCCACGCACGCCCCGGAACCCGTTGCTCGAGGAGGGGAACCGCAATGACCGAGCACTACGACGTCATCGTGGCCGGGGGCGGGTCGGGTGGCCTCGGCGCTGCCCTCGGCGCGCGCCGCGCGGGTGCGCGGACACTGCTGGTCGAACGGGGGCCGTGCCTGGGCGGGGCGGCCACCTTACGCAACGTCGTCACCTACTGCGGCCTGCACACCCTGGAGAAGCGCCAAGTCGTGTTCGGGGTCGCCGAGGAGCTGCTCGCCGGTCTGCGCGAGCTGCGCGCGGTGACCGAGCCACGCAGGTTCACGGCGGTCACGGTGGTGTTCGACCCGGAATCGGTGAAGCGCGTCGCGGACGAGCTGTGCGAGCGGGCGGGCGTGGAGGTGCTGCTGCACTCGCACGTCCTCGACGCCACCCGGCACGAGGACCGGATCACCGCGCTGCGGGTGGCTGACCACTCCGGCACCCGCACCATCACCGCCGACGCCTTCGTCGACGCGACCGGGGAGGCGGACCTCGCGCACCGGGGCGGCGCGGAGGTCCGGTACGGCAATGACGGCCGGGTCATCAACGGCACGCTCGGCGTCCGGTTCGGCGGCATCCCCACCGACGTGGAGGTGGACCGGGCCGCCCTGTCCGCGGTGATCCGCGCGGAGAAGGCGGCCGGTCGGGACGACCTGACCGGGGAGCGGGGCCTGGTCGCGCGGATGCCGGTGTCGGGGGACGTCATCGCCTACCTGGCCGACGAGGGCTACGACGCCCGCAGCGCCGCGGACACCAGCCGCGCCGAGCGCAGTGCCCGGCGGCAGGCCCAGGCCTACCTCCGGGCGGTCCGGACCCTGCCCGGGTGCGCCGGCGCCTACATCGTCAGCACCGGGCCGGAACTGGGCACGCGCGAATCCCGCCACCTGGTGGGCCGCGCGCAGATCACGGAGGAGGAGGTGGTGCGGCCGGGTCCGGTGGACGACGCGGTGGCGGTCTGCGCGTGGCCCATCGAGTCGCACCCCGGGCCGGGGCTCCCCGCGGAGTGGAAGTACATCGGGGAACCCGGCTACTACGGCATCCCGCTGGACGTCCTGCGCAGCCGCAACACGCCGAACTTGTTCGCCGCTGGCCGCACCGTGGACGGTGACGCCGGTGCGGGCGCCTCGCTGCGGGTCATGGGCACCGCGCTGGCGACCGGGCAGGCGGCCGGGGTCGCCGCGGCCCTCACCGCGCGCGACGGCGACGCCGCGACGGCAGCGGTGCGGCGCGAGCTCGACCGGCAGGGCGCTCCCCTGCCGGAGTGACCCGCCGCGGCGATCACCGCACCACGAGCGGGATCCAGCGAGGCAGGAGTGGGACGTGGTCGGGTCAGGCGCCCAGGGCGTGGGAGATGTCCGCGGCGGACTTGCGGACCAGGTCGATGATCGCCTCCCGCTTCGCCTTGTCGAGGCGGAACGCCGGACAGGGCGCGGACAGGCTGGCCACCGTCCGGCCGCCTTCGGTGATCGGGGCGGCGGCCGCCCAGATGCCGTCGTCGATCTCCTGGTTCGACACCGACCAGCCGCGGGCGGCGTCGCGCTCGGCGTCGCTCAGGAACCGCTCGCGGCCCTTCAGCGGGGGCCGGGCGCCCTCGGCCAGCGCCTGGTCCACGTAGCGCTCCCGGTCGGCCGGGTCAAGGCTGGCCACCAGGAGCCGGGCGCTGGCGCCGCGCAGCGGCGGCAGGTGCTGGCCGATCTCGAAGGACAGCCGGAACCGCTGCGCGCTCTCCACGCGGTGCATGCAGACCGGCCGGTTGTGCACCAGCCGCACGAGGAGCGCGGATTCCCCGGTCTGGCCCACGAGTTCCCGCATGAAGGGCTCGGCCAGGTCGACCAGCGGGGTGGCCTGCCGGGCGGCCCGGCTGAGCGCCGCGACCCGCATGGTCAGGTGGTACTGCCCGCGGCCGCGTTCTTCGAGCAGGCCCATGTCGCGCAGCAGGGCCACGTAGCGGTGCACCGACGGCACGGGGATGTCGAGGTCCTCGGCGAGTTGCCGGACGGTGAGCAGCGGGCGCTGCTCGGTGAAGGAGAGCAGGATCTCCAACGCCCGCCGCCCGCTGTCGGCCCCGGTCTTCGCGGCAGCCATCGACATCCCCCTCCATCGGCGCGTCCCAGCAAGACTTCCCGCGAAAGTCTCACAGAACGATAGTATCCTATCGCTCTACTGGGCCAGCCCGACGGCGCGCCGCCCGGTCAGGCGGCGCCGGGGTCCACGTGGTCGGGGTCCAGGTGGTGTCGCGGGGTGAGGAAGTCGTCGGTGAACTCCCCTTTGGACACCTTCACCGGGATCTCGCCGTCGAGCCCGAGCTCGATGATGTCGTTGCCGGACCGGAGCCCGTTGTCAGCCAACGACCCGATCCGCGTCGCGACCTGGTCGGCCTGCCACGCGTTGAGCACCCAGGTGAAGGTGCCCTCCCCCGGCACGGCGCGCAGGCCGTACCGAGCAACCGGCCCGTCCCCGGGAACGAGGGTGAGCCGCGAACGCCCACCGGCGCCGGGAAGTGCTTCCCGGACGTCCACCGGGCGGGGATGCTCGGCGAACTTGCGGAGCAGGTCGGCCAGTGCGGCGAGGTCGGCGCTGTCCCCGAGGAACAGGAACAGCGGGTGGAAGTCGCTGGGCATGTGGTCGAAGCGGAGCACGGTTGCACCTCCGGTCATTCCTGGACGAGCTGCCGGATGTCCTCGGCGTGGACCAGCTCGCTGTCGGCGGCCCCCGCTTCGCGGGCCTGGACCCACTGCCCGTCGCCCATGTTCTCCTCGACCACGACCCGGCGCCCGTCGACGAGCTCGACGCGCGCCCCGGCGGCCAGCTGAAACACGTTGATCACCCGATCTCCCCTCAGAAGAACGTGGTCAGGTTCTTGGCCAGCAGGACGTTCTGGTCGAGCAGGACCTCCCGCCGGGCGATCCGCCACCCCTCGTCGGTCCAGCGCAGCGTGTCGGTCCGCTTGCCCACGAAGAAGTACGTCTCGTACTCGACGCGGTTCTGGTAGACTAGGAACCGGGACCGGACGTCGACCTCCCGCTGCCCGCCCTCGTCGCGGACCGCCAGGAGCTGGACGTTGGACACCAGGTGGCACACCCGGGACAGCGGTTCCTCCGCGTAGTGCACGCCGGTGAGGATCTGGTCGACCCGCTTGCCCAAAGTCCACTTGTCCTCGTCGAACCAGCTGATCCCCTTGCCAGCCCTGGTGTTCTCGCGCTCGGCGTGCTGGCCGAACTTGACGTTGCGCCGGATCGGCATGAAGTAGCTGACGTCGTCGGTGAAGAGCTCCAGCCACTCCTGGAACTGCCTGCTGTCGAGCAGCTCCGCCTCGGTGTTCAGGAAGTCCTCGACGTCGGACTTGAGCCGGTAGTAGTCCGCGTCCCGGACGAGGTGCTGCTGGGTTCCGCTGCTCATGCGCCTTCCTTCTTCCGAACTGGCCCACCTTGGTGGGCGAAGCAGCCGACGTCGACGACGGTGCCCGACACCGCCTCGGCGGCATCGCTGATGAGGAACGCGACCACGTTGGCGACGTCGGCCCCCGCCACGGGTCGCCCGGCTGCCGAGCCCGGCGCGCCTGCCCCGGCCATCGGGTTGTCGTCACCGGCCCGGCCCGCGGTGATCCCCGAGGCGATCCCACCGCCGCCCGGCACCACGGTGTTGACCCGGATCCGGTCGTGGAAGAAGTCGTAGGCGGTCGCGGCGCCGAGGGCGAACAGCCCGCCCTTGCTGGCCGCGTACGCCGCCATGTTCGGCTTCCCCCACCCGGCACCGGAACCGATGTTCACGATCGAGCCACCGCCGGCCTGCCGCAGGTGCGGCACGACGGCGCGCGAGCACAGGTACGTCCCCTTGAGGTTCACCGCGAGGATCCGGTCGAAGGTCTGCTCGTCGGTGTCGAGGATCGTGCCCAGCGGGCCGATCGCCGCGTTGTTGACCAGCGCGTCGATCCTGCCGTGGCGCTCGGCGGCGAAGTCGACCACGGAGGACACCGCGGCGGCGTCGGCCACGTCGGCTTCGAGCACGTCCACGGGGAGCTCGCGCGCGGCCACCTCGTCGCGGAGGCTGGTGACGGACCCGACCGCGGTGCTCGACGGCTGACGCGCGTCGAGGCCGAAGGCCACCACTCGGTGCCCGCGCTCGGCCAGACCGGTGGTGATGTCGTGCCCGATCCCGAACGTCCCCCCGGTGACGACGACCACTTTGGACCCGCTCACCGCTCCCCCTCACCCAGCAGCGCATCCCACGACTCGCCGCGCATGTAGTTCAACCAGGTGCGGTAGTAGCCCCGCGCCATCTGCTCGGTCGGCTGCAGCGTGACCGATCCCGGGTAGTCGTAGGAGTTCGTGGCCTTGCCGAGGGACTGCTGGTAGTTGAAGGGGTAGCGGCGGGCGACCGTGCCGACGCTCGCCGCGGTGGCGTACAGCCAGTTCTCCATGTCGTCCTGCTCGGTCATCCCGGCCGGGCCCGAGTACCGCATGTAGTACCGCCGCAGGTAGTCCTTGACCTCGTCGGGCGCGTCCTTGTCGACGAGGAAGAAGCGCCACGCCTCGGTGGTGGTCGGCGAGTGCGGGTGCCACGCGCACAACCCGCGGGGCTGGCGCCCGTGGTAGGAGGTGTTCGGGAAGATCGACCCGACGAACGGCAGCAGCCGCGCCTGCTCGCCGAGCCGCCGCTTGCGCTCCTCGTAGCAGTGCCGGAAGTACTCCTCCAGGACCGGGTTGTCCAGGAAGGACTCGACGTACTCGTTGGCCGTCGGCTGGACCGCCGAGTGCACGCCGTGCCCTTCCGGGAAGCTCACCCAGATGTGCTGGGCCTTCTCCAGCTCGTCATCGCGGCGGCCCTTCTTGCCGGACTCCGCGCTCGGCCCGATCCCGATCAGGTCGACCGAGCGGTGGCTGGGGTTGTGGTAGGTGTCGCCGAGGAAGTTCTCCGCGGCGAACTTCCAGTTGGCCGGGAAGATCCACTTGTGGATCCCGATCACCTCGGAACCGCCCTCCCGGCCGTCTCGGCAGTCAAGCGCCTGGTCGAGGTGCAGCTTCGCGTCGCCGAGGTAGGTCAGGAAGTCGGGGGCCTGCGGATCCCAGGTCGCCCAGATGGTGCCCTTGTAGTGGGCGATCTTGGCGACCCGGGCCAGCGAGTTGGCCTCCCGGTCCAGCACCCCGTCGTACAGGCTCCGGTACTGCGGGACGCCCTGCAGCCTGCCGTCCGTGGTGTAGGTCCAGGAGTGGTAGGGGCAGGTGAACAACGACGTGTTGCCCGACTCGTAGCGGCAGACCTTCATGCCGCGGTGGCGGCAGGAGTTCAGGAACACGTGGACCTCACCCCGCTTGTCGCGGCAGAGGATCACCGACTCCTCCCCCATCCGGGAGGTGAAGAAGTCGCCGGGGTTCGGGATCTGGCTCTCGTGCCCCACGAACAGCCAGGCGCGGGTGAACACCGCTTCGAGCTCGCGGCGGTACAGGTCCTCGTCGACGAAGAGTTCCCGGCTGATGAAACCGTTCTCGGTGTCGACGAGCCCGTCGAGCGCCTCGCCGGTCAACTTGCTCATGCTGTCGTCCTTTCCAACTTCGTCCTGGCGGTCCCGCCGCCAGGCGGATCGGTCGCGGCGGACCGCAGGGAGAACCCGGGAGCCCGCAGCTGCGCTTCGGTGAGGAGCGCGCCCCGGGCGAGGAGCTTGCGGGCCGCGAGGTGGTCGCCGGGGCTGTTCACCGACTCGACGGCGGTGAGCACGCCGTCGCGCAGTCGGCACACCGAGAACCGACCGGCGGACGGCTCGCCGAGGGTGGCGCTGGCGTCGGCGGGGTGCGCCAGTCCCGCGATCTGGAGCTTGTCCCCGGCCTGGTGGCTCCAGAACCACGGCACCGCGTCGTAGGCGGCACCCCGCTCGGCCCCGCAGATCCGGCGGGCCACGTACCTGGCCTGGTCCGTGGCGTTCTGCACGGACTCGAGCCGGACCAGCGCCGGGGACCCGGGGCGCGGGTATCGGGCACAGTCACCGATCGCGGAGATCGCGGGGTCCGCGGAGACCAGGCGCCCGTCGACGACGACGCCGTCATCGACCGGAAGCCCTGCTGCTGCGGCGACTTCGGTGTTGGGCAGGACACCGATCCCCACCAAGACCAGGTCCACCGGGTGGGTCCGGTCGCCGATGCGCGCCTCGGTGACGCGACCGCTGGCACCAGTCCGCAGCTCCTCGACCGTGGTGCCGCAGAGCACCGGGACTCCCGCTTCCGCGTGCCGCGCCGCGAAGTAGGCGGAGGTCTCCTCCGCGACGGCACGCCCCAGCACGCGTTCGGCCGCCTCGACCACGAGGACGTTCGCTCCGCGCCGCGCGGCGACCGAGGCGAACTCCAACCCGATGAACCCCGCGCCGATGACCAGCACGTTGCGGGCGCGGTCGAGCTCCCGCCGCAGGCGGCGCGCGTCGTCCACCGTCCGCAGGTGGTGGACGTTGTCGGCACCGGCACCGGCGATCGGCAGCTGCCGGTTGCGCGCGCCCGTCGCGAGCACGAGGTGGGCGTAGGGCAGGACCTGCCCCGAGGACAAGCGGACCTCCTGGCGCGGCCGGTCGATCGACGTGACCGCGGTTGCCGTCACCAGTTCAATCCCGCGTTCCCGGTAGTGCTCCGCGGTCCGGATCGGCAGGTCCGGCTCGTTGGTCGCGCGCCCCAGGAAGTCTTTGGACAGCGGCGGTCGGTGGTAGGGCGGGTGCGGCTCCTCGCCGACCACCGTGATGCCGCCCGCGTGCCCGAAGTCGCGCAACGACATGGCCAGCTGGGCACCGGCCTGCCCCGCCCCGGCGATGACGACGCCGGTGCTCACTGCGACTCCGGGAGGGTCAGGACGAGCCCGTCGAGCCCGTCGGTGATGCGGATCTGGCAGGACAACCGGCTGTTCGGCTGCCGTTGGCAGGCGGCGAAGTCGAGCATGTCGTCCTCGTCCGGCCCCGGCCCGCCTACCTGGTCGAGCCACTGCTCGGCGACGTAGACGTGGCAGGTGGCGCACGACGCCTCGCCGCCGCAGTCGGCGGTGATCCCGCTGACGCCCCCGACCAGTGCCGCGCGCATGGCGCTCGCCCCCTCGGCGGCCTCGACCTCCTGCGACTCACCCTCCGGGCGGACGAACACGATCCTGGGCATCAGGGATTCCTTCCTGGGTGCGCATCGAGCGGCACCTGGTCCGCGGCGGAGCCGCGCCTGGCTGGTGCACTCGATCCGGCGTGATATCACTGTGCGATATTCACAAATCATTGTGTGATGCGAGAGTAAGCACCGGCTCGAACGGACGTCAAGACTCCTGGCCCTGGACAGCCGCGTGCTCCGGCGCCGCGGACCGCAGCGCGGACCGGTCCTCCCGGACGGCGAGCATGATCAGCAAGCCGAGCACCGGCCCGGCGGCCAGCGTCAGGAACGCCGCGTTGAACGAGCCCGTCGCGGAGAACACCGCACCGACGACGACGGGGACGACCACGCTGCCGAGCTGCCAGGTGGCGTTGGCGAATCCCGAGGCGGCACCGGTGACCGCGGCCGGGACCAGGCGAGGCACCAGCGCGACGATCAACGGGCTCCACCCGTACGCGGCGGCTCCCAGGACCGGGGCCAGCCACAGGAACGCGGTCGGCGAGCTGAGGTTGCCGAACGCCACCAGGGCCAGCGCGAAGAGGCCCAGGATGACCACGATGGGCATCCGGCGGGCGCCGCCGAGGTACCGGTCGGCCACGAACCCGACGACGGGTTTGACCACCACGGCGGACACCGCGAAGATCGCCACCACGAAGCCCGCGGTGGCGGGCGAGACCTGGTAGCCCTTGATCATCAGCGCGTTCGCCCAGACCACGAAGCCGTACAACCCCCAGAACGCGCCGAACCCGGCCAGGCAGGTGAGGACCAGGTTCCGGTTGCGGGCCATCGCCCCGAAGCCCGACTTTCGCGCCGCGGCCCGCGTCCCCCTCGCCTCGTCCAGCAGCGGACCGGGCTTGAGCACGAAGAACAGCACCACCGCCAGCACCATGGAGATCACGCCGAACAGGTGGTAGGAGGCTTCCCAACCGTGCCGGGCGATCAGCGCGGGGACCACGGCGTTGGCGATGGCGGTTCCCAGCGAGGTGGCCGTGGTGAAGATGCCCATGGGCAGCCCGAGTTCCGAGGGCTTGAACCAGCTCGCGATCAGCCGCACCCCGGCCGAGTAGTCAGCGCCCGCGAACAGCCCGACCACCGCCTGCACGGCGATGCCCACCGCGGCCGAGGTGGTGGAGCCGAACAGGGTCATGAACCCGCCCGCCCCGAGCAGCGAGATCGACAGCATCGCGCGGCCACCGAAACGGTCGGTCCCGATCCCGCCGAGGGCGTTGGAGACCACGTAGCCGATGTAGTAGGCCGTCGCGAAGGCTCCGAGGCTGGCGATCGGGACGGCGAGCCCCTCGCCGACGAACACCGAGGCCGGTCCCCAGGTGGAGCGGTCGATCGAGGTGAGGGTGAACGACGCCCAGCAGGCGAGGAGGACGAGCCATCGGTACGGCCTTCGCGCCCGGGCCCCGGTGCGGGCAGTGGTGGTGCTCATCGTTGAACCTCCGTGGTGGGGTGCGCAGCACACGACATGAGCTCAGCGGCCGCGGGCCGAACGTGTTGGACAACTGGTCACCGACGCGACCCGCGCGGAATCGGGCACACCGCGCCAGCGCGCGGGGAGGACATCTCGTCAGCCACGAGCTGACCGCGCAGCCTCGGTGGCGAACGCACTGGCACGCCAGCAGCGGCGACCGGGCGTCGCCGCCGGGGAGCCAGGAGGAGGCGCGGTCAGCGCAGGACGCCGACCCGACCGGAGGCGCGCACCGCCGATCTCGCCCGCGCCCGAGGGCTCAGAACGCCTGGTCGCCCTCTCCGAGCCCGGGCGAGCAGGCCCGGACTCGCCGTGGGAGCAACAGGGAAGCGCTGACCGCCGCTGGGCCTGGAACCTCGTACCCCACGCCGCAACCCACCCACTTCCCTATCGCTATGTGATACCTAGCTATCGCTTCGTGGTTTCGGTACCATAAGCCGGGACACCACGAGCGTCAAGGCACGAACGCGACCACCCCACCGGCGCCCGCATCCGACGGTCCACATTGGACTCATTGCCAGGTTGTCCCGGGCGCACAGCTTCCCGAGCAGCACCGCATGCGTGCCCGGCCTGCTCGAAAACCGGCCGGGGCGGGCATTGCTCCTGCGCGACCAACGCGCAATCCGCTCTGCCCTCCTCCGAATTCCTACGGGAGGAGGTCGTGGGCCAGTCCGGTTATCCGGTCCGAAGGCGCAACACCGAGTTCCCTCAGGAGCAGCGCGCGGTATTGCTGGTAGTGGCGAATCGCCGATCCGGTGTTCCCCTCATCGGCGTGCACTTCCATGATGATGCGGTGCGCGCTCTCGCGGATTGGCTCAACCGCCACGGCAGCGAGTGCCGCTTTCAGCGCGCCTATGTAGTGCCGCTGACCGCGGAGGTGGCGGGCCACCCCTTCCAGGGCGTGGAGGCGGATCTGCTCCCATTGTTCGCGGGCCACCACCAGCCAGTCGTCAGTCCAGTCGGGCAACAGCTCGCGGCTCAACGCGTCGATCAGCTCCTCATGGCCGAGCTCGACCGCCTGTGGACTCTCCATCACCTTGCGGGCCAGGGATCGCGCGGTGTGCAGGTCGACACCAACACCTTCCGCGACGCGGAGCCGAGGCCCTTCGCACTGGATGACCGTGGTGCCGCCGATCCGCCGCGCTCGCCACAGCGCTGACCGCAGGTTTCCCGCGGCGCGGTTGCGAGAGCTGGCGGGCCAGAGGTGCTCGCCTGCAATTGCACGGTGCAGACCATCCGGTTCGAGCGCGAGCAGGGCCAGCAGCCGTTGCGCGCCAAGCGGCAAGGATGTTCTCCGTCCGGCGTAGGAGCATTCGAACCTCCCGAGCACCCGGATGTGCGCGCCCTCCACCCCAGTCGTCATTGCTTCCCCCCACGCGATGCGTCCTCGGGGAAACTATGTCCTGCGGATGTCGCAGGGACCACACGATCATGTGGGTGCGAAAACCAACGCTGCGTCTTCCCCGCGTCACCGCTGCGCGATCCGCCCGTCGTACCACCAGCGCAAACGAGTGCGATGCCGCACTACGTCCCACGCAACAGCGGTCTCGGGCACGCGCTGGACCACAAACGCGTGACGACCGGTTGACGCGCGTGCGATGCCCCGGCAGACGGGGCAGGAAGAGCCTGTTGCTGCGAACGCCAGGAAGTGCTGCGGCGACGCGTCCACGGAATTGAGGTTCGATCGACCGCTGCGAGGCCCGCTCGGAACCGCGGCACTACTCGGTGACGACCGGCTCGATGGAGGACACGAAGCGATGCTCGCTCTGCACAAGGACAGCCAGCTACCGCTACCACCGGAGACCCGCGGGACTTCCTACCTGGCGGTGACCAGCGAAGTGCTCGCGACGCGCGCGAGCGAGCCCGCTCGATGGCACGTCGAGTCAGACTCGGACCTCCCAACCGCGTGGATCACGATCGCCCATGAGCGCGTCCACCTGCGCGAGCAGGGGTGGAAGTTGCATGTCTCCGCGAGTCCCTGGTCAGCTGAGCAGGTGCTCCGGCACGCGCTCCCGGTCCTCTTCTCCGAGCCGGTGTGCCTGAAGATCGCCGCGGCTCCAGAGCTCCTCGCCGGGCTCAACGACGGCACCCACGGGATGCTCAGCCAGATCGGCAAGTTCATCACCGTCTACCCCACCGATGACGAGCAAGCGGTCCGCCTGGCAGTCGCGCTGCACGAGCAGACCAGGGGCCTCGGAGGTCCCCCTGTCCCCTCCGACCGGCCGCTGGAACGGGGCAGCCTGGTCCACTACCGCTACGGCGGGTTCGGCGCGCTCCACGTCCAATCACCGATCGGCGAGGTCACCCCGGCAGTGCGAACCCCAGCAGGTGAGCTCGTCCCCGACGTCCGCACCACGGCCTTCACGCCCCCGGACTGGGCCGTCGATCCCTTCGTGGAAGCCGGTGCTGCCGAGGAGTTGCCGACTCGCTCCCTGGTGGTCGACGACCGGTATGCGATCGCGCTTCCGCTGCACCACTCGCCACGGGGCGCCGTGCACCTCGCCCTCGATGCGCGCACCGCGGACAGCTGCATCCTCAAGCAGGCATGTCGTGGCGCCCAGCCCACTCCGGACGGGAACGACGCGCGCGATCGGCTCCGGCGCGAGGCAGCTGTCCTCGAGTCCCTCGCCTTGGATGGCCGCGCGCCCAAGGTGATCGACCTGGTCGAACACGACGGCGACCTGTTCCTCGCGATGGAGGACGTGCCCGGGGAGACGCTGGAAGAACGCGTGTCGCGGGAATCCCGTCGCGGTGGGACGTTGTCCAACGCCCAGATCGTGCACTACGGCTTGGAACTGGCTTCGGTGCTGGGGCAGGTCCACGCCTCGGGCTTCGCGTACCGCGACCTCAAGCCCACGAACGTCATCGTCGGGCCAGATGACCGGCTCCGCCTCGTTGATTTCGAGATGGCCCGCGAGCTCGATGGGGGCGGCAACACCTTCCCCGGGTTCGGGAGCTTCGGCGTCGGCACCCGCGGTTACATGTCCCCGCAACAGGCGCGGGGCGACCATCCCGCCATCACCGACGACGTGTACGGCTTCGGGGCGCTGCTCTTCTTGATGGCCACCGGCGCCGAACCCTCACGCGCACCCCATCCGATGACCTTGCTGGACCGCCCCCTCCACCGCCTGAACCCGTCGATCGGCGCCGACCTCACCGAGCTCGTGCGGCGATGCCTGGACCCGGACCCGAGCGCGCGGCCCTCCACGATGGCCGCTGTCGAGAAGGCCTTGCGGGCGGCCAACCGGCCCTCCCCCGCCGTGAAGTCCGGGTGGGAGGACCTCGCGGAGTTCCACGCCCACCGGGCCGCTTACCGGGACGCTGCCAGGCGCCTTGCCAATTCCCTTTGCGCGGACGCCCGCCCGGCACCCGGTGCTGCCGGGCTGGTCTGGATCAGTCCCCACAAGCTCGCGAGCGGGTCGTGGTCCCGAGATCTCTACGTTGGCAGCGGCGGCGCGCTGTTGGCCTTGGCCGAACTCGTGGCCCACTTCGACGATCCGGACCACCGCCGCACCCTGGCGGAGGCAGCGCGGTGGCTCGCCCGCGCCCCGCGCCCGGGTGGCGCTCCGGTGACCGGCCTGTACGTCGGAGAAGCGGGAATCGCGGCCGCCCTGCTGCACGCGGGGCAGGTGCTCGCCAGCGACGAGCTCACCTCGGAATCCCTGAACCGCGGAGCTTGGCTCGCCACCCTCCCGTTCGCCTCCCCGGACCTGATGAACGGAACCGCCGGGCGCCTGCGGTGCCACCTCCTGCTGTGGCGCGCCACCGGTGCGGCGGAGCACCTCGACCACGCTGTCACCGCCGGGGATCGCCTGCTGGAAACCTCCAGTGATGCTGGCGATCGTGAGCTGTGCTGGGTCATCCCACCCGGCTACAAGGACATGAGCGGCACGGCCCCGCTCGGGTACGGGCATGGTGCCGCCGGGATCGCTGATTCGCTCCTGGACCTCTTCGAGGAGACTCGGGATGACCGGTACCTGCACACCGCCGAGGCTGCTGGCCGCTGGGTCGCGAAGCACGCCATCCCGGCGCTCAACGACGGCAGCGGACTTGCGTGGCCCATGTGCGCGGGCGGCGACCCCATGCCGCCCTACTGGTGCCACGGTGCTGCTGGCATCGGACAGTTCTTCCTGCACGCCGACGCCCTGGACGTCCTCCCCGAGTCCCACGCCGTGTGGACAGCAGCTGCGCGAGCCACCGCGCGCGGTGCGCGTTGGGCGGGTCCGACGCAGTGCCACGGCCTGTCCGGCAGCATCGAGTTCCTGCTCGATGCCCACCGAGCCACCGGCGGCACCAGCTACCTCGCGGAAGCTGACTCGCTGGGCCAGCTGCTGATGGCGTTCCGCTCGGACGACGGCGGAACGCTCCGCTGGCCCTCGGACTGGCCATGGGTGCACGGCCCCGACTACATGCTCGGCTATTCCGGCGTGGCATTAGCACTTCTCCGCTTGGCAGAACCGGAAGCCCTCTCCCCCGTGCTCGCAGCAGAGCGTTTCCGAACTCGAGCCAGTCAGGACAGGAGCAGCGCCGCAGTCGGTGACGACACGACTGCGAAGCGCGGAGGGGGAAGGAGGTCCGTTCGGGCCTCCAGAACGGCAGGAGAACCGGGAACACGAGAAGGAGCAGGACGATGACGACTGGAACCACGTCGGACCCGCACGACGAGTACACACCGCGTCAGCGGTTGTCCGCGATCAAGGCCCGCGCCGAGATCGACGCCGCATACGCCGCTGAAGTCCGAGCCAACCCGGGCGAAGCCCTGCGGGCCGCCGGGTTCACCGAGGGCCAGGCCCAGGCACTGACCACAGCACAAACGGCATCCGACAACCCAGCGGTGGTGCTGGGCGCGTGCTTCGACACGACCTGCGCCATCAGCATTTGCCCGCCCACCTGTGTGGTGAGCATTCCTGGCATCCCGGGAGTGTGCAAGGGAGCTGGCGGCGGAGGCGACAGCTGCGGCCTCTTCTCGATCTTCTGAGCAAGGGCGCTGCGACCCGCGTTCGGCCGGAGCCGCTCGGGGCGGACGCGGGTACCGCCCCCTCCACCACCCAACCTGATCCGGCAGCCACGACCCACCGCTGCTGGCTGCGAACAGCTGAGGACGTGCACCATGACGAACAGCCACGAAGACACGGCTCAGAACAAGCTCGACGCCACGCCCGATGACCTGCTGGCGGCCCATCGGGAACGCGGCGATTCGGGCTTCGAGACGGGCAGGGTGATCGCTACGTTCAAGACTGGCGCCTTCGACCACGGAGTCCACGCACTCCGCAACGCCGGTTGCCGAGTCGCCGACGCCCGGGACTTCACCGGACAAGCTGTCGCGGCGGCCGATCTCACGCAAGCAGATGCCCTCGTGCTGCCGATGGTGGGAGCCGCAGTGCTGACCGGAACGGCCCAGGGGCACGCGCTGCAGGTGGAAGACGAGCAGGGCAGCCCGATCGCGGTGTCCGAGCCGGAGCGGTTCGCCTTCGCCACGCGCGGGCTCGAGGACACCTACGCGGAGTACTTCCGCGGCTTCGCCCACGCGGCCGAGACGATCGCCCAGCACGTCCAGGCCACCACCTCGGAGGTGGTTGAAGAGCAGGCGCAGGTCCTCGGTGTGACCTGGGGCCTTCTCAGCTGCCAGGTTCCGCAGAGCGCACAGACCGGCGGGGGCGTCTCACTGGCGGTCCTGGACACCGGCCTGGACCTCGGCCACCCGGACTTCGCCGGCCGCCAGGTCACGAGCGAGACGTTCGTCGGGCAACCCGTGCAGGACCTGCACAGCCACGGCACGCACTGCACCGGCACCGCGTGCGGTCCACTTGACCCGCCAGGCGGCACGTCCCGGTACGGGATCGCCCACCAGGCCGCCCTCTTCCCCGGCAAGGTCCTGTCGAACTCCGGCAACGGCACCACCGGCGCCATCCTCGCCGGGATCAACTGGGCCATCGCCAACCACTGCGAGGTCATCTCGATGTCCCTCGGCGTGCGGTCGTCCGTGCAGGCCGCCTACAGCGCAGCGGGCGCGGCGGCGCTCAACAACGGCCTGCTGATCGTCGCGGCTGCCGGGAACGATGGCGCGCAGACCGGTGCTCCTGCCAACTCGACGACCATCATGTCGGTCTCCTCGCTGGACCCGACCACACTGGCTCCGTCGAGCTTCTCCAACTTCGGGAAGGTCGATGTCGCTGCGCCCGGCCGAGATGTGTTCTCGTCGGTGCCGATGCCGCGCCGCTACGGAACGGAGAGCGGAACGAGCATGGCCGCACCACACGTGGCGGGCTGCGCAGCGCTGTGGGCGCAAACATCGCCGAGCCTGCGCGGGCTGGACCTCTGGCGCAAGCTCGGGAACACCGCGAAGCCCCTCCCGCTCCCAGCGTCCCGCGTCGGGGCTGGGCTGGTCCAAGCGCCGTGATCGCCGCTCGGTCGCGGGCGCGGGGGTGTGCGGCGTGGTCTCCTGTCAGCTGGGGAGGAGCGGACGTTGGCACTGCGCAGGTGGGTCGTCACCGTTGCGAGCGGTCGGGCACTGACCGACGTCGCTTCGGCGCTCGCTGGGCACGGGTTCACCGACATGCAGCTGCACGACCAGATCGGCGTGATCGTCGGTGCGGCCGAGGAGGACGTCGCCGACGACGCCCGCGCGGTGAGCGGTGTCCTGGACGTCTCCCCCGAGGGCCAAGTCGACGTAGGTCCCCCGGACGCCCCGCTGAGTTGGTAGACCGGGCGGGCGGAGTGTGGCACCCCTGCTCATGCGGGTACTCGCTGGCATGGGGAAGGGCAAGAAGGACTACGAGCGCGACTACACCCACCCGCAGCTGCGGGAGCGGTTGAAGGAGGAGGTGAAGGCCTCCGACAAGGGCGGCGCGGCCGGGCAGTGGTCGGCCCGCAAGAGCCAGCTCCTCGCGCAGGAGTACGAGAAGCACGGGGGCGGTTACCGGCACCCGCAGCAGCGGACCTTTGCCCAGCGGAGCCTGGAGGAGTGGACCGAGCAGCGCTGGCAGACCGAGTCGGGGTCGGCGCAGGCCCGCCACGGCGAGGAAACCGAGCGCTACCTGCCCGAGGGGGCCTGGGAGGAGCTGTCGCCGCAGGAGCGTCGCGAGACCCAGCGGGCCAAGCGGACCGGGTCGCGCCAGGGCGAGCAGCACACGGCGAACCCACCGGCGGCCAAGGGCGCGCGCAAGGCCGCCGAACTCGACGCGCTTCCCGCCAAGGAAGCGGTGAAACGCGCTCGCGCACTGTCCCCACGTGAAGCGGAGCAGGCCTTGCAGCACGAACGTGAGCACAAGGCCCGCAAGACGGTCCTGCGCCAGCTGGACAAGGTGACCCACCACGGGTGACCGCACGCACCGGAGCACCCCGCCGAACCCTGCCACGGCGATCCAGAGGGGGAAGAAGCATGTTTTTCCACGTACAGCGGATGATCAACGAGATCGTGCCGGACGAGCCCGATCCGGCGGCGGCGAACGCGCTGCAGGAAGGCCTGGGCGGTCAGTTCGGCGAGATGCGCACGATGATGCAGTACCTGTTCCAGAGCTTCAACTTCCGAGGCGCGGAAGCGAAGCCGTTCCGGGACCTGCTGCACGGCATCGGGACCGAGGAGATCAGCCACGTCGAGCTGATCGCCACCACGATCGCACGCCTCTCCGACGGGTCGCCCCGCTACCAGGGCTCCCCGACCGACCTCGACGAGCCCGCTGCCGGTGGCGGGACCCCGTTGTCGAACGCCCTGAACGAGGGCAACATCCACCACTTCCTGGTCGGCGCGCAGGGCGCCCTGCCGGTCGATGCCGTCGCCAACCCGTGGATGGGTTCGTACGTGTACAACAGCGGCAACCTGGTGCTGGACCTGCTGTACAACCTGATGCTCGAGTCGACGGGGCGGCTGCAGAAGTGCCGGATCTACGAGATGAGCTCGAACCGGACGTTGCGCTCCACGGTGGCGTACCTGATCGTCCGCGACCACGCGCACGAGAACGCCTACGCCAAGGCCCTCGAGAGCCTCGGTGTGGACTGGGGGAAGACGCTGCCGATCCCCAAGACCAGGGCCGAACGGTACCCCGAGGTCGCGGCCCTGCTCGAACAGGGGTTGGAGAACAAGCAGTACACCTTCAGCCTGGACCACCTCTCCGAGGCCGGGAAGATCTTCCGCGCGGCGTCCCCATCGGACGATGACAAGACGCTGAGCACCGCGCAGGCGCCGGAGGGCGTGCCCATCGACATCGCCGACCCGCGGCCCGAGGAGTTCGCCCCGGGCCTGGACCCGGCGCTGCTGGAACGCGTGCAGGCCGCTGCGGAGCAGGAGATCGCCCAAGCCGACGAGCCCTGGCGCTACGGACCGACCCAGTAACCCGCTTCCTCATGCGGGGTTCCCGGCGGTGGGCCCCACCGCCGGGAACCCGTTGTCGCCGGCTGCACCTGCGCACGAGCCTGCCCAGCACCCCCTGGTGCACCAAGGGATGCTGGGCGCCCAGCTGCTGCGAGAACTCAGCGCGCCGCGTCCGGGTTCTCCATCAACTCCTTGAACTTGTCCAGCGCGCGCTCGACCTTCTGCTGCGGATCAGCGAACAGCGTCGCCACCGCGTCGGCCACCGCCCCACCCGGCGGCTCGTACTTCAGGCTGACCTCCACACCGGTGGAGTCTCCGTGGTCGTCGAAGCGCACGGCACCCGCGGTGGCCACGGTGTTGGACTGCTCGGTGCCCTGCTCCACCGACTTCCAGGCCACCTTGCGGCCGGGCTCGTCCTCGACGATCCGCGCGTCCCACTCGACGTCCTTGCCAGCGGGCCCGGAGACCACCCAGTGCGTCGTGTCGGCTTCGCCGCTGCGCGGCTCCACCTTCTGCACGTCCGGGAAGATCAACGGCATGTGGGTCAGTGGCCGCCACCAGTCGTAGCACCGCTGCGCAGGGGCCTGGATCTCCAAGTAGTGCGCTGCTGAACCCATGGGAACCTCATTCCGTTGGCTCGGCTTCCGGTGCCCCTGAACTACCCACCCGATCCCAGGGCAAACACCTCGGCGAACGGGCTGTGCCAGCGACGGCCACCCACCGCGTCGACCGGTCATCCGGGTTCGGGGCGGACCACGACGACTGGGCAGGGTGCGTGGGTCACGCAGTGCTGGCTCACCGAGCCCAGCAGGGCGCCTGCGAAACCACCGTGGCCGCGGCTTCCCACCACCAGGAGGTCGGCGTGCTGGGCACGGCCCGAAAGGGCCCGCGCCGCCCGGCCTCGGACCACCTCGCGGCGCAAGGGCACCGAGGTCGGTTGGGCCGCCGTGGCGTCCTCGACGGCTTGGCGGAGCCGGTGCCCGGCGCGCTCCTCCGAGTCCTCGTCGGAGATCACCGGGGGTGCGGGGACGGGTTCGACGTACGTCGGCGGCGTCCAGGCGATCAGCGCGGTGACGGCGCCGCCGCAGTGCTCGGCGTAGTCCAGCGCCCACCGCAGGGCGGCCCGGGACCCCGGTGAGCCGTCCACACCGACGAGGACCTCCCGCATCGCGCTCCCCACTGGCGTCAGGTCTTCCGGCGGCCGTGCTCCGACAGGGCTTGCAGGCGGCGCCGGTACTCCTCGTCGTCGATCTCACCGCGCGCGTACCGCTCGGCGAGGATCTGCTCCGCGGACGCGGTGCTCTGCTCGCCGCGCCCGGACCGGCCGAGGTAGCGGACCAGCGCGATGATGGCGACGATGATCAGCGCCCAGAACAGGACCGTGCTCACCGCCATCACCGCCATGCCCCACATGCTCGGGCCGTACCCGTCCCAGTAGTGCATCGCCTTCTCCCCTCCGGCGGTCCCGTCACCGCACCACGAGCACCGGGCACGGGGCGTGGTACACCAGCTGCTGGCTGGTCGAACCCAGCAGCAGCCCGGTGAAGCCTCCCCGACCGCGGGTGCCCACCACGACGAGTTGCGCCCGCTCGGCGTGTTCGAGCAGCGCCCGAGCCGCCGGGCCGTGCACCACCACGCGTCGGACCGCCACGTCCTGGTACTTCTCGGACCACCCGGCCATCGTCTCGGCGAGGAAGCGCTCCTCCTCGGTTCGCACCTCGTCCGCCTGGCCGTGGTCGCGGAAGCTCCGCCAAGCGCGTCGGGAGCCCACCTCGTGCCACGCGTGCACGGCGATCAAGAGCACGCGGCGCATCGCGGCGGCTTCGAACGCGGCCGCCAGCACCCGCTCCTGGTCGTCCCGGCCGTCCACGCCGACGACCACCGGCGCGGCCGAGTCCACCTCGGCGGGCGGTCGGCGCACGACCGCGACCGGGCAGTGCCCGTGCGCGGACAGGTCCACGGCGACCGATCCCACGATCAAACCCGTGTAGCCACCGAGCCCGCGGCTGCCCACCACCACCAGTTGCGCCCGCCGGGACTCCTCGATGAGCACCGGAGCCGCGCTCCCGGTGCGGGAGGTGGTCCGCACCTCCAGGTCGGGTGCGGTGGACCGCGCCTCGCGTTCCGCTTGCTCCAGCCAGGTGCTGGCCTGCCGGGCCATCGCCTCGCTGTAGGACTCCGGCAGCGGGATCGTCGGCAGCTCCGGCAGGTACACCAGCGCGAAGACGTCGGCGAAGACGACCCGCAGCGGGGCCCCGCGGCGGGCCGCCTCGGCTGCCGCCCAGCGCACTGCGTCGAGGGCCGACGAGGACCCGTCGATCCCGACCACGACCGGTTTCCCCGCAGGACTGCTCATCACTGCTCCCTGCTGTTCCCAGGCGGCGGAGCGCCGCGCACCGCAGTGTCGACAGTTCCGCACCGCTCGCGGCCCCGGGTAGGGCTGATGGTCACCAGCTGGCCACGCACGCCACCGGCGGCGCTCGGGCCGAACGCGGGCTCGTTGAGCACCCCGACCAGGAACTCCCGGCCGGATTCGACCACGGGCTGCACGACCACCCCGCGGAAGCGGCGCCGAAGCGCTCCAGGTGCGTCCAGTGCTCGCGGAGGTCGGCCACCGTGGTCACCGCGGTGCGCAACCGCCCCGCCCCACCCCCGGAGCACGGCAGTGCCCAAGGGCCCCGCGCGCCACGCACCGCAGGGGATTCCGGGCCGATCGCCCCTCCCCGACGGCGGCCGCGCGAGGCAGAGTGACGACCGCGTCCAAGCGGACCAGCCACCCTCGTCAGCCAGCGGAGGAAACCATGCGAGTCGAGGACGCCTACCACCCAGGAACGCTGACCTGCGACGCGGCGGATCCGCTCGTCGACGTCGCGGTGAAGATGACCACCGGCCACGTCGGCGCGCTCGCCGTGCTCGACGACGACCGGATCACCGGCATCATCTCCGAACGCGACCTCGTCCGGTCCCTGGCCGAGCAGGCCTACCCCCGGCACACCACGGCCACCGCGTTCGCCACCCACCAGCTCGAAACGGCCGACTGCGACGAGGACACCCGGGACGTCGCGCGCCGGATGCTCGACGCCGGCATCCGCCACCTGCCGGTGAAGAAGGGCGGCACGGTCGTGGGGGTCATCTCCATGCGCGACCTCCTGGCGATCGAAACACGGCTCTGACCGGTCGCACCGTCATTCGGCCTGGATGCTCCAGCCATCAGTGGCGAGCACCACCACGGCGAGAGCTGCGGAGAGGAAGAACGCCGCGCTCTCGTTGAACAGCAGGCACAGCAGCGCGAGGAGCACCGCGCCCAGGGCCAGCACCCAGCGGGGTGTCAGCCACGCCCGGATCCCTGCTAGCGGGCGTTCCTGCGCCAGGTGCTGCACGAGGTTCGGGTCCGATGCGCGGAGCTCCCGTTCGATCTCCTCGAGCCGACGTCGTTCGTGAGGTCGAAGCATCGCGCCTCCTCCCGCGGGTCCGTTGCGGTCAGGATCGCGGTGCCGCGGCACAGCCAACAGGGCAGATCGGCCCGGTCGTGGTCGGGCGCCTGGCTCAGGCCCGCAGGACCGCAACGGGGCAGGGGCGCGGTTCACCGCAGCGTGGCTGACCGAGCCGAGCAGCGCCCGCCGGACGCGTCCCCGACCACGGCTGCGCGGGGTTCGACCTGTCGGAGTCGTCGCGGCGCGCGGTCCGGTGGGCGGCGCGGGAGGCGTCCAGCCGTCGCCGACCGCTGCTGCTGGTGCACGTGCTCGCCTGGCCGTTCCAAGCACGCACCCCGATCCCGGTGCCGGGTGAAGGTGACCTGCGGGAGCGCTGCAGCATTTCTCGGAGCGCGAGCTCGCCGAGTTGGTCGAAATGTGCCGCGAGATCGATGGTGGCTCGCCCCGCCACGAGAACCACCTCCTCCGCCAAGGGCGCTCCCCTCAGCCCGGGCCGGTGGCGTGCTCGCCCACCACCCCAGCGGGCACGACCACCACTGGACACCGCGCCCGGTGGATGCAGCGCAACACCGTGCTGCCCAGCACCGCTTCGGCCACGCGCCCGCGCCCGTTGTCTCCCAGCACCAGCAGCGCAGCATGCGCCGACCTGTCCGCCAGGACCTCGGCGGCGTCGCCCTCGACGAGCTCCGCGTGGACCTCCGGAGACGACGCCGCACCCACGCACTCACGCACCAGCCGGTTCAGCTCCTGCCAGTGCTGTTCGCGCACGTGGTGCGGCGCCAGGCCCGGTCGCATCAGCAGCGGCGCTGGCCCGGCGGTGACCGCATGCGACTCCCACACCCCGAGCGCGTACACCGCGACGGCGCGCCGGCGCCCCTCCTCCAGCGCCCAGCGCAAGGCCCGCGCGCTGGCCGCCGACCCGTCCACCCCGACCACGATCGGTTGCCCACCGGTCATGACGTCCGCTCACACCACTCTCTCCCGGAGACTGCTACTCCCAGGCTGAGTGATCCGAGCGACCGCGATCAGGGCCTTTCGTCACCGAACACCAGGGGTGCGCCACCCGTGGCCGTGGCCGGAACACCTGGTGCTCCCGCTGGTCACATGCCGCAGTCGGGCGCGGACCAGGTGCTGCCCCCGCTGGCGACGTGCACGTGGTCGTCGTGCCCGGGGAAGCCCGGGCCGAGGATCTCGCTCAACCCGTGCTCGCGCGCCTGCAAGGCCAGCGCGCAGAAGCCCTGCGAGCCCGCCCCCAGGTCCGCGGCATCCCCGTAAAGGTGGCGGCTGTTGGGCGCTCCGCCCACCGAGTCGTTGCAGGACACGCTGCGGAAACCGCCGTTGACCACGATCGGCGCGTCACCCATCGCGTGGCGCATGGCCTGCAGCTTCCACATGACCACCAGCGCGTTGGCCTTCGCCTCGTCGGCCGGGACCTTGCCGCCGGACCAGTCGGAGTTGCAGTTGTTGAGCTCGGCGTAGTCGAAGTTGGCCGGACTGCAGTCATCGTCCTGCAGCTCGTAGATCTTGCTGAAGGTGTCCGCATCCGCGACACCATCGGCGCCGAGACCGTAGGCCTCCTGGAACCGGGCGACCGCGTCCCTGGTGGCGGGCCCGTACTGGCCGTCGATCGCGAGCTTCCCGCCACTGCCGGGATAACCGGACACCCTGATCTGCAGGTTCGTCACATCCGCGCCAGCATCACCCTCGCTGAGGGTGCGCTCCCACGTGTAACAACCATCGCCTGCCGACGTGGCCGGAACGGGATCCGCGACCGCCACCGGCACGACGAAAGGAGCAACCGCACCAGCAACCAGGGCAACGGCCCCACCGGCTAATCGACTTCTCATGGAAGACACCTCTCACCACTGGAGATCCATTCGCAGCGCGAGATGCTCCCAGACCGCACAACCCAACCGCCCACCTTGTCCGGAAATGTCCAATCCAGTCCGAGCGCTGGTCGACCGAGAACCCAGCGCCGGGGCGATCGGCGGTCACCTCACCCCCCGCGCCGGTCAGGGAGCAGGCGAATGGCGAGCACGGTCCCATCCGGGCGGACCGAAACCGGACCGCCCCACGAGTGGTCCCAGGAATCGTTGGGCCAGGAGGTGCGCCGCGCGTAGGTCTCGCGGCGGTACTGCTCCACCTGACCACGCACCAGGAGGGCCAGCAGGTGCTTCTCCACGCCGGAGAAGGCTTCCACCCGGGTCCTGTTGAGCCGGAAGACGTGGTCCGTCCCGAAGAAGGGCATGCCGAGGAGCGTGTGGTCGGCATCCTGCACGCTCCCAGCAGCTGCGTGCGCGAAGCCGGTGAAGCGCTGATTCCCCTGCCGTTTGGTCAGGTACTGGGCGGTCGCTTCGCCGTCTCCGGCGAAGGCCGTCACGCCAGCAGCGCCCGTGCGCGCGAGCACTCGTCCGAACCATTCGTACTGGTCCGGTGTGACGTGGAATCCAGTGACCCGGGTCGGGCTCCCGCCGCCCTCGGCGGGTACTTCGATCCCGGGGAAGAAGTTCTCCTCGGAGAATCCGAGGTCCAGCGAGGCACCCCCGGTGCCAGGCGCGCCCAGTCGGCCGCCGCGCCCGTCGGCGCGGAGTGCGTGGATGGTGACGTGGTCGTCCGTAGGTAGCTCGGTGCTGAAGATCAGCGCCGGGGTTTCGTTCCACGGCCCGATGTGCACTGCTTCGGCGTGGACTGATGCGGAGGCGAGTTGGGTGTGGGAGTACGCGGCGTTGCTGTGGTTCCCCTTGCAGGCGATCGGGATCGCCACGGAGGGTTCGCCCGGCTTCCACAGTTCGGCGAAGAACTGCGGGCGGTAGGTACCGCGCGCGCTCCAGCCAGCAAGCAGTGCCGTGTCCGCGGGCACGAACGAGACGGCGCGGTCCGGGTAACGGCGCGCCAAGACCTGCTGGGCCACAGCCAGGGCGAAGCCAGTGCCGAGCTCGCCGGACTGGAGTGTCTTGTAGTGCTTGGCCGTCTCCTTGCCCTCAGCGGACAACCTCATGGCGGAACTGGTGTCGCTGGTCAGCGCCTGGCTGTACTTCAGCGCACCCCAGTGCTCGGCGAACCCACGCGCGGCTCCCTGCCTCGCCAACGCGATGGCCCGGCCGAGCGCGTGCAGCACGGCCCACGGGGTCAGCGAGATGGACTGCTCAGCCCGAGGGACGGCCTGGAGTTCGGGCTTGCGCCGCAAGGGGCTGTCCCTGTTCTTCGGTTCCTTCTCGGCTTGCTCCGCCGCACGCTTCTCGTCGTCCTTCGCCGCCACGAGGTTGACGGCGCGGACCAGTTCGGAATTCGAGCGGAGGAAGACGTGCGAGCTCCGGGCGAGATCGTCCAACACCTCATCTACCGACTTCAACACCAGCCCCCTACGGGTCACGAGACGGGCACCAGGACCTTCGTGATCGACACCGCCTCGCAACGCTACGGATTTGATCACCCGTCCGCTTCCGCACAACGAGTGATCTGCAGACGCACGCACCAAGCCAACCTGCGGCTGGTAGAGGAGCGGGAAGACGGGGTGCTTGGGGCCATCTCAACGCCTTGCACCGTGATGTCCCGAGTCTCCGTCCGCATCGGCGGTGGTTCTGGTATCGAGGAAAACCGTGCGGAAGCAAGTGACGAGTGGTGGTGGGGGGTCGTTGTCGACCACTGACGAGGAGTTCCAACCCAGCGCAGCATCCGCCTTTCGCGGCTGATCTCGATGGGTTGTGACGCAGTGTCCTACCCCCAGCTCAGCGACGCCATCGACGCACTCGGCCCGAGCCAGCCGGGTTCCGGGATTCAGAAAGCGGCCAGCGGGACCGACCTCCACGAGGACCGGAAGACCGCACGCGGACCGGCCAACGGCCGTGGTCCACTCGAATTCGAGGACGCGTGACAGAGGCCGCGCGGAAGATCCAGGCGCCTCACACAGCGCGGGACTCCGGCTTGCACGACCAGGCGAGCACGCCGCGCTCGGGCACAGACCTGGCGCGGGGCCGAACGCGAAGAAGCCGCCGCTGCCCCGCAGCGGCGGCTTCGTGCTCGCTCAGTCCAGGCTCGGGTCGAGCGAGTTGATCCAGAGCTCGACCTGGCCGTCCGCGTGCTGCACGAAAGAGCAGATGTCCCAACGGCCCTGGGCCTTGCCGTCCTCGCACGCCCGCATGGCCGAGCTCAGCGACGGGTACACCCCAGCGAACACCCCGTCGGTCGCCATGGCCGGTACGCTGAAGGACAGCATGCCTGCGACCACGGCCGCGCCCACGATCACCTTGCGAATCACTCCGCTCAACCCCTTCCTCTCCTGCAGGTAGGCCTGCGGGAGGAGCCTACGGCCACAAGCGGGAACCGCCACGGCTCGACCAGCACCCGTGCCCGAACGCACCCAACATCTTTCCCGCTGGCGCAGTGCGAACCCCACCAAACGCTGCGGCCAGGTTCCCGAAACCACCGACAGCGGAGCGCAATCCGGCCAGGCCCCTCCGGCAGGACTTCCAGGTTCCCGCGATGTCGGAACCCCTCGGACCGCTCGAAAGACCTGTGTCGAGCGAGGACCCGAGCATGGTGGAGCCGCCGCTGCAACTCGCAGCGGCGGCTCCACGCCGACTCAGCTCGGCAGGTTCGGGTTCTGCGCAGTGCCACCCGGAGTCGGCTTCTCGAACTTCTTGATCCAGAGCTCGACCTGGCCGTCCCTGCGGAACTTGAACGTGCAGATGTCCCAACGCCCCTGCGTCACACCGTCGGAACACGCCTGCCTCGCCGCGCCCTCCGACGGGTACACCCCGGCGAACACGCCGTCAGACGCCATGGCCGGAGCGCTGAAGGCCAGCGTGCCTACGACCACGGCCGCGCCCACCAGAACCTTGCGAATCACGCCACTTCTCCCCTCGTCCTTCACAGGTGAACCTGCGCGAGAAAGCCTAAGCCGCCGAAAGGAAACCCCACCGCTCAACCGATCACCTATGCCCGAACGCACCCAAGGTTCTTCCCGCTGACGCAGCGCTGAACGCGATGCAAGGGGAAACAGGCGAGCCCATCACACCTATCAGCAGATGCGAGTCGGACTGAGCGGGCCGACATGCGACGGCAGATCGACTTCGCGAGCGCCACCGGCAGGGCCTCACCTAAGAGCTGCGCCCGTCCCGCAGCGACTGCAAAGCGGGCATCGCAGCAACTTGGTCCGCGCTGAGGCCATCCCAGTCGAGCCCGGCGGGCCGCCGTGGTGGTGAGCAGGTGATCACCTCATCGGGGGTGAGAATCAGGTCCACACTGAAGTCGTGACGGGTTTCCGGGATGTCGTCATCGACCACTTGGAGGGAATGCACAGTGGTGACGATGGTGGTGCCGGGACCGATCAGCCCGGCCTGCGCCAGGAGAGCGACTTCGATGTCGGCATAGCCCGCGCCCTTGCCCAGCCGCACGCCGTCGCGGTTGACCGCGACGCTGCCGCACACGATCAAGTCGACTGGTCGCAGCTCGCCCAAGCCGATGTTGCGAGCGATGGACGCCGCGATGCAACTGGACGCCGCTTCCTCCGGAGCAACCACCAGCTCGGCGGGGTCCAGGAGGTAGAACGGTTGCGGCTGCGCCAGTTTCGGCACGGCCATGTACACCAGCTTGCCCGCGCGCAAAGCGCGCGCACGGACTGGGAGCTGGGCCTTGTCCGGCACTGCCTTGACCACGGCGGCGTCCTGCCAGACCTGCAGCTCCGCGAGCCGGGCAGCCGCGACGTCGGCGCCGATGAAGTTGGGGATTCGGCCGTGCGCGCTGCCGGGCCCGTCGAGAGCGCTGTGGCTTTCAAGCAGGTCCCACACCTGATTTCGGATGGTGTCCTTGCGCACGTCCACCTCGGTCCTGGTCACCGTGCCGCTCCTCGTCACGCCGTGGCCATCAGGATCAGCAACTGATCGTATACACCTCGCGGAGGAACTGGGTCGCGGAGACAGCACGCAAGACCTTGACGCGACATTCGCAGTAGTACCAGCAATTATTAGCATCACACTCGCCCCTCGCCACCACGTCGGCGCCTGAGGTCGTCCCCGCGCGCCACGTGGCAGGCACCCACGGTCCGCAAGCCGACGTGGTGATCATCAGAGGGACCATGCCGATCTTTCTACCGATCAGCACCGAGGCCCTCGAACGCCGGATCACGTCGGCACCGACATCGAGCGCGAAGCAGTGCTGCGGGTACGAGCGGATGGCTCGTCTTGTAGCGTTCGCATCGGCGACGCCCGAGGCGTAGGTTGTTTCCGGATACCAGGACCAAGCGCCTCTGAGAAGCGCGTGGTGTTGATGCCTAGAGAGGTTCGTGAGCAACTCCACAGCCGGGATTGTTCTTCGCTTCCGCCTCCCACTGGGAGCACCCTGACCTGGCTGGGTGTTTTGATCCGGAGCCTCGGCGAGCGGCACTGGCACTGGGGTGGGGTTCGTTGTTGGCACCCCAACGAACCCTGCTGGGCGTCGATGCGCATCCCGTTGTCGAGGTCGACGCCCAGGCGCACGCCCCGAGGAAGCGCAACGACCAGCCACCGCTATTGGATCACGATGCTCTCGCCATGTGGGAATGGCCGGAAGCCGGGCCTGTTCGGGCGCCTGAAGTAGTCAAAGTCGTAGGAGTGCTGAGCAGAGGGCGGTCGTGGCGTCGCGCCTTGTCCGGCGCTGCGCGACTTCGGAAGTTCTTCAGCACAGCCGTGCTGGTCGACTCCCCCACCGGGGTCGATGAATCAGAATGCTTGCTCGAGTGCAAGCTCTGGGGGGCTTCGTCGAGCTCGATGCCGCCGGTGAGGTCCGAGTTGTGGAGCCCGCCGAACGAGGACGGGCTCCACAAGCACGGCGCAGCACCATGGACCGCTGGATCGAGGAGCTGCTCTATCGAGACCTCATCGAGGCTGGTGCATTGGACCGACCGGCTTGTCCTGCGGGCTGGGCCTCCCCACGGCACGCCACGCCTTCAAGAACGCTGGCGTCGACCAGTCCCGGTACGGCCGACCTGACACGAGTCCGGCGATCTCCTCGTGGTGGCACGCCGCGCTGCTGCAGTGCTAGATCCAGCTGTTGCGCCGGTCAGCTGAGGTCAGCCCCGGCCTGAACAGTCCTTCCTTGACGTCGAGCAGCCGTTGGAACGAGTGGCGGAACGCGGCATCGGTCCGCTTCCCGTGGTTCTCGATCAGGGCGAAGTGACCAAGCCCCCGCCCGTTGCACGTGTCGCACTCGCACTGCCAATAGTTCGCCTGATCCGGCGCGTTCACCCGGTCGACCGCCTCCTGGCCCAGCCGGGTAGAGATGCCTGAGCGCAGGTGTGGTACCGACGGCGGCACCCAATGACCCGAAGCACAGCTCCTAACGCCGAGACATCGCTGCGCAGTAGCAAGATCGGGGTGCCGAGCGAAAGCAGCCTGAGCAGTCCCCGCAGGGCCGACTGCGCCCCGAGCGGGTCGTTCGGGTGCTGCAGGACGAGCGCGACCGGAACAACGAGTCGGCTCTCCTAGGATGCGGCGCCGCCGCTGTCATCTCCCCTCGGCGAACGGGAGGGCTTCGGCCCGGCCGGGGGCCTGGCCTAGTCCCGGATCGTCAGTGCCGGGCGTCGCCGGTGGGTTCCACCGTCGTTTCGGTTGCGATGAACCAGTCGATGGTGTCGAGGAAGTGCTTCTCGTGCTCGCGGAGCGGTTCGGCCTGTGGGGACGCGAAGGCGGTGCGCACGTCGTCGATGCTGTCGAAGTGCAGTTCGGCCATGCCGTCGTAGGGCCAGGGTTTGCGGTGCTCGATGGCCGGGCTCTGTCGGTAGGCGCGCAGGCCCGGCAGCTGCCAGACGAGTGCGGGGTGCTCCTGCTGCCAGTGGGCGAGGAAGTCCTCCCTCGACAGTCCAGGTCGTGCCTTCAGCATCGCCACGATCTTGACGGGCATCGCTGGATCCCTCCTCCTACCAGCCGACGAGTCGGCGCAGGTTGCTCTTGACGATCTTCCCGCTGGGGTTGACGGGCATGGCGCCCGGTTCGAGGAACACGAAGCGCTTCGGGACCTTGTAACCGGCGAGGGACCGGCGCAGGTGGTCGCGGAGCTCGTGCTCCGTCGTGCTCCGCCCGGGGCGCAGCGCCACCACGGCTCGGACCTCCTCGTCCCACTCGGTGCTGGCGACCCCGAGCACCCCGCACTCCATGACGGCCGGGTGGCTGTAGAGGACCTGCTCGATCTCCGAGGCGTAGACGTTCTCGCCGCCCGACTTGATCAGGTCCTTCGCGCGGTCGCGAAAGTAGAAGTAGCCCTGCTCGTCCTGGGTCACCAGGTCACCGGTGTGCAACCACCCGTCGCGCAGGGCCGCTGCCGTGGCCTCGGCGTTGTCGTAGTAGCCGAGCATCACCGCCGGGCCGCGCACCACGATCTCGCCGAGCACCCCGTGCTCGACCGGCTCCCCGGTCACCACGTCGACCACGCGGGCCTCGGCCATGGAGTACTCCTGGCCGATGGAACCGTCGAGTTCGGGGCGCATGATGTCGCGGTCGAGCAGCCGGGTCACCATCGGTCCGGCCTCGGTGAGCCCGTAGCGGAAGTACATGCGCACCTGCGGGGTCAGCTCCCGCACGGCCTGCTTGTCCGGCATCCGCAGCAGGCCTCCCCCGCTGTGGAGTTGGCGGAGGTGCTGCTGGAACCCCGCGGTTTCGAAGGTGCCAGCCTGCAGCAGGCGGCGCAGCATGTTGGGGATCATGAACGACGTGGTGATCCGCTCGCGCTCGACGAGGTCGCCGATCTGCTGCTCGTCGAAGCGGTGCAGCATCACGTTGGTGCCGCCGCTCATGTAGTGCGGGGCGAACACGCACAGCAGCGCGGCCGAGTGGAACATCGGCGTCACGTTGAGGCCGACGTTCTCCGCGGCGCTGGCGATCCCGACGTCGAGCCGCTCGTTGAGCGAGTTCGCGATGCCGGAGCGGTGGGCCAGCACAACGCCTTTCGAGGAACCCGTGGTCCCGCCGGTGAACAACACGCACATCGGGTCGTCCGGACCGACGCCGGGATCGACCGCCTGCCCCGGCGTGGCCGCGAGGGATTCGAACTCGGGGCCCTGCCGGACGACGCTGAGCGAGGGATCGAGGTCTCCGGTCGCCTGGGCGGCGTCCAGGGCGTCCTCGAACCGGGACTCCACGAGGACGGTGCGGGCGCCGGTGGCGGCGATGCCCCGCGCCAGCTCGGCGGTGGCCCAGCGCCAGTTGTACATCACCGCCACGGCACCGGCGGCGATGACGCCGAGGAACGCTTCGCCGCAGAAGACCGAGTTGCCCGCCAGGATCCCGACGTGGTCGCCGCGCTTGATGCCGGACGCCCGCAGACCGCGGGCGATGCCCTCGGCGCGGGCGCTGAGCTCACGATGGGTCAACCGGCTCGTGTCGTCGACCAACGCGTCCCGAGCGGGGTGCCTGCGGGCGTTGAGGCGCACACAGTCGGCAAGCGTCCACATCGTTGTCCCCTTCGCATGCTCCGAGCTTGCCGGAGAGCCTAGGAAACGAATGCACGTTTGTCCATCTCATCTCCTTGTATTCCCAGCAAGTCGCGCTAACATACGGTCGCTCGTTCGTTTTTGTTCGCGTATCCAGGAGTGCTGATGACCGACCACCAGGACAGCCCCACGACCAGCACCGAGGACGTGCACGGCGAACTCGGGCGCCGGTTGGCGCAGGCCCGGCTCGGCGGTTCGGAGAAGAACCGCGCGAAGGTCCTCGACTCCGGCAAGCTGCTCGTCCGGCAACGCCTGGAGCTGCTGTTCGACGACGGCTGGTCGTTCGAGGACGGCCTGCTCGCCCGCTACGACGAGGGCCTGCCCGGTGACGCGGTGGTCACCTGCATCGGCAGGGTCGACGGGCGTGACGTGGCGGTGATCGCCAACGACTTCACCGTCAAGGCCGGGACCTGGGGCAAGCGGACGTTCGAGAAGATCACCCGCACCCAGGAGATCGCCGACGAGACCGGCATCCCGCTGGTGTACCTGTTCGACTCCGCGGGCGCCCGGATCGACGAGCAGTTCGAGAGCTACGCCGGTCGGCGCGCCTGGGGCAACATTTTCTACAACCAGGTGCAGATCTCCGGCCGCGTCCCCCAGGTGTGCGCGTTGTTCGGCCCCTCCCCCGCCGGGTCGGCCTACGTCCCCGCCCTGTGCGACTTCACCATCATGGTGCGCGGCCACGCCACGGCCTACCTCGGCTCGCCCCGCCTGGCCGAGATGGTCACCGGGGAGCAGGTGACGCTGGAGGAGATGGGCGGCGCCGAGATGCACTGCCGCACCTCCGGGCTCGGCGACTGCCTCGTCGAGGACGACGCGGAGGCCATCGCGGCGATCCGCGTGTGGTTGTCGTTCCTGCCGTCGAACTGGGCGGAGAAGCCGCCGGTGGCCCCGGCCGCCGAACCCGCGTCGGCGCGCACCGTCCAGGAGGTCGTGCCGGAGCGGGAGTCCGAGGTCTACGACGTCCACGAGCTCATCGACGCCCTCGTCGACGAGGACTCGTTCCTGCCCTACAAGGACCTCTTCGCCCCCGAGCTGGTCACCGGATACGCCCGGATCGAGGGCTGCAGCGTCGGCTTGGTCGCCAACCAGCCGATGCAGCGCGGCGGCGTGCTGTTCCCGGACTCCTCCGACAAGGCCGCCCGGTTCATCTGGACCTGCAACGCCTACAACATCCCGATCGTGTTCCTGGTCGACATCGCCGGTTACATGATCGGCTCGGAGGTGGAGCGGCAGGGCATCATCCGCCACGGCGCCAAGATGCTCTTCGCCGTCGCCGAGAGCCGCGTGCCGCGCATCGCCGTGCTCGTGCGCAAGGCCTACGGCGGTGGGTACCTCGCCATGTCCGGTGCGCCGATGAAACCCGACGCCGTCCTCGCGCTGCCGACCGCCAAACCAGCGCTGATGGGCCCGGACGCCGCCGTCAACGGTGTCCACTACAACCGCATCCAGGCCATCGGGGACCCCGAGGAGCGCAAGCGCTTCGTGGCCGAGAAGCAGGCCGAGTACGCCGCGGGCATCGACGTGTTCAAGATCGCCAACGAGAACGCCGTCGAGGCCGTCGTCCCGGCGAACGAGCTCCGCGCCGAACTGCACCGCCGCCTGTCCGTCTACCGGCGCCGCAGCACCCCGCCCGCCGCCCGTCGCCAGGCCGTCACCCCGGTCTGAGCTCTGCTTCGAGGAGGGAAGCGCATGGCCTCCAGTTCGCTCTTCGAGCCGGTCGACCTGGGAGCGCTGCGGCTGCGCAACCGGTTCGTGATGGCTCCCATGACCCGCAGCCGCGCTCATCGCGACGGGACGCTGCCGACATCAGCGCCGACCTACTACGCCCAACGCGCCACGGCCGGGCTGATCGTCTCCGAGGGGGTGTGCGTGTCCCCGGTGGCGGTCGGCAACCCGAGGGTCCCGGGGATCTGGACCAACGACCAGACGGCGTCCTGGGCGGAGGTCGCATCCGCCGTGCACGCCGCCGGTGGGACGATGGTCGCCCAGCTCTGGCACACCGGCCGCGCCTCGCACCCTTCGCTGCAGCCCGGTGGGCAGCCCCAGGTCGCTCCGTCGGCGATCAGGATCGACGGCTTCACCTACGCCCGCGGCGGGCGAACCCCGCACGTGACGCCGCGGGCGCTGGAGGCCCTGGAGATCCCGGTCATCGTCGCGCAGTACCGGCACGCCGCCCGCAACGCGATCGCGGCGGGCTTGGACGGCGTGGAGATCCACGCGGCCAACGGCTACCTCATCGACCAGTTCCTCCAGGACAACGCCAACACCCGCACCGACGCCCACGGCGGCTGCGTGGAGAACCGCGCGCGGCTGCTCTCCGAGGTCGTGACCGAGGTCAGCGCCGAGGTCGGCGCGGACCGGGTGGGGGTCCGCATCTCCCCGGCCAGTACCTTCCAGGACATGGCCGACTCCGACCCCGCCGCGCTGTTCGGGCACGTGCTCGACCTGCTCAGCGGAGCCGGGCTGGCGTACCTGCACCTCGTCGAGCCCGGCATCGACGGTTCGCAGGACCTCACCGGTGGTCGGGACGCGGCGCGCCGCGCACTCGGATCGGCCTGGGCGCGCGAGCGCTACCGGGGCAAGATCGTCGCCGCGGGCGGTTACGACGCCGCCACCGCGGAGGCCGCGGTGGCCAGCGGGCGCGTCGACGCCGTCGGGTTCGGACGGCCCTACATCGCCAACCCCGACCTGCCGCACCGCGTCGCAGCCGGGGCACCGCTGGCCGAGTCCGACCGCGCCACCTACTACGGCGGGGGCGACGTCGGCTACACCGACTACCCCACGCTCGGGGAGATCACCGGCGGCTAGCGCGGTGTCAGCTGGCGGTCGCGGCGGTGGCCGCCGGCGACACCCCGACCTGGCGCAGGATCATCTCGGTGTAGGTCCGGACGATCGCTTCGAGGGACATCCCGCCGCGCGGCTTGTACCAGGACGCCACGTGGGTCCCGATCGCCACGATCGCGTAGGTCTGCAGCCGGGCGTCGACGACCTCGGCCTCGCCCTGCTCCGCGAGGCCCTCGATGACGCCGCGAATGAGCTTCTCGTACTGGTCGCGCTTGGCGACCACCCGCCGGCGCTCCTTGGCGGGCAGCGCGCGCAGCTCGGAGTTGCCGATGAACACCTCGCGGGCCCGCTGGGCGTGGAACCGGATGTGGGTGTCCACGCAGGCGCGCAGGGCGGCGACCGGGTCGTCCTCGTGCTCGCGCAGCGCGCTGCGCAGGGCGGCCAGCAGGTCGTCCATGATGCCGATCATGATCGAGCTGAGCAGCTCGTCCTTGCCGCTGATGTGGTTGTACAGGCTGCCGACCCGGATCCCGACCTTGGCCGCCACCTCGCGCAGCGAGGTCGCCTCGTAGCCGTGCTCGTAGAAGAGCTCGACAGCGGCCTCACGGATGGCGTCGGACGTGCGAACGCCGTTCGTGGGGCGGGGCATGCGGTGCTCCGATCCGTGGTGGGAGACCAGCTGGCCTCAGTGGTTGTGCCTCACCCGCGATTCTAGCGGATGGCGAACGAGCAGCCGTTCGTCATCCGGCAGGCCGTGATCAGGCGATGGAGGTGCCGCCGTCCACCGGCAGCACGTGGCCCGTGACCCACTCGTCGTCGATGAGGCGGGTGATCCACCTGGCCACCTCGGTCGGCTCGCCGGTGCGGCCCAGCGGGATGGTGGCGGCCCGCTGCGCCAGAAACGACTCCGTGGTCGCGAGATCCATGCCCGCCGCGGCGAACAGCGGTGTGCTGGTCGGCCCCGGCGCGACGGCGTTCACCCGGACCCCGTGCGGTGCGAGTTCGAGGGCCCAGCAGCGGGTGAGCTGGGCGACCGCGGCCTTCGAGGCCGCGTAGTGGGCGTTGGAGACCGACGGCTTCAGCGCCACCGTGCTGGAGAGGTTGACCACCGCGCCGCGGGCCGCGACCAGGTCCGGCAGCAGCGCCTGGGTCACCAGGGTCGTGCCGGTGACGTTGATGTCGAACAGCCGCCGCACCTCGGCCACCTCGACGTCGGCCAGCGAGCCGAGCACGAAGACCCCGGCGGAGTTCACCAGGAAGTCCACCCGGCCCCAGGCTCCGCGCACCTGCTCGGCCGCTGCGGCGACCTGCGCCGGGTCCGTGACGTCGACGACCGCCGCGCGCGTGGTCCCGCGGTCGGACAGCCACTCCAGCCCGTCGCCGCTGACGTCCCAGCCCGCGACCCGGGCGCCGTGCTCCAGCAGCAGCTCGGCGGTCGCCCGCCCCAACCCCGAGGCGGCCCCGGTGACGACTCCGACCAGGTCGGGCCTCATCGCGCACCACCCCCGGGGCGGCGGCGGACCATGAAGCTGCTCGAGAACGTCATCACTGCCTCGCCCCGCTGGTTGACGGTCCGGTAGTCCAGCGTCCAGATCCCCCGCCCCGGTTTGCTCGTCGTCCGGGCCGCGGCGACCCGGGCCTCCGGGTGCACCGTGTCGCCGATGAACACCGGGGCCAGCGCCCGGACCTCGTCGAGGCCCAGCCACGCCTGCACGTTGCCGAAGATCCCCGTCTGCGTGAGCAGCCCGAGCGACAACGACAGCGACAGCGGGCCGTGGGCGATCCGCCCGGCGAAACCCGCTTCCTGGGCGTAGGACTCGTCCAGGTGCAAGGAGACCCAGTCGCCCGTCAGGCCCGCCCACTGGACCAGGTGCGAGTCGGTGATCGTCACCCCGGGGCCGCGCAGCGCGTCACCCACCGCCAGGTCCTCCCAGAACACCTGGCCCTGCCCGCTGACCGCGCTCATGCCGTCACCTCCGCGGGCCGCCGCTTCATCAGGGCGGCGCGGCGCAGGCGGCAGACCAGCTCGCCGCGCTGGTTGAACGCGCGATGCTCGAGCTTCACGACGCCGGTGTCCGGGCGGCTCTTGGACTCCCGCACCTCCAGCACCTCGCTCTCGACGCGGAGCGTGTCGCCGATCAGCACCGGACCCGGGAACTGCACGTCCTCGAAGCCCAGGTTGCCGACGGTGGTGCCGAGCGTCAGGTCGTGGACGTGGATGCCCGCGACCAGGCCGAGAGTGAACACCGAGTTCACGATGCGGGTGCCGAACAGGGAACCCTTGGCGAACTCCTCGTCGAGGTGCAGCGGTTGCGGGTTCATCGTCAGCGTCGTGAACAGCAGGTTGTCGGTCTCGGTGACCGTGCGGGTCACCGCGTGCCGGTGGACCTCACCGACCACGAACTCCTCGAAGTACAGGCCTGGCATGCTCATTCCTCCTCGTGGTGCCCGGCGACGGCCAGGACGGATCGGGCGCGCTGGGCGTGGGCGAGGTCGATGTGCTCCCCTTCGAACATCACGGCTCCCCGCCCGGAGCGGGCTCCGTCCTCGTAGGCCGCGACCAGTCGGCGCAACCGGTCCAGCTCGGCCGCGTCCGGTGTGTAGGTCTCGTTGACCGGGCCCACGTGCGAGGGGTGGATGACGACCTGCCCGCCGAAGCCGAGGTCGCGGTTGGCCCGGGCGAAGCCGCGCAGGCCGTCGAGGTCGCGCAGGTCCTGCCACAGCCCCAGCACGACGTGCGCCAGCCCTGCCGACCGGGCGGCCAGCACGACCTTGCTGCGCAGGTACAGGGTTTCCAGGCCGCCGGGGCTCCAGGTGAACCCGACCTCCCGGGAGATGTCGGCGTCCTTCGCCGCGGCGGCCATCAGGCTGACCACCCGGGGGGCCGCGGCGATCTCGTCCACATTGGTCAGCGACCGCGCCGTCTCCAGCGACGGGATCAGGCCGACCGTGCCGCGCGGCAGCCCACGTTCGACCTCGGCCGCGGTGACCAGCGCGTCGTAGGCCAGGACGTCGTCGCGACCGTGGACCTTGGGCAGCAGCAACGCCGTGAGCCCGGGGCGGACGACGGCGGCGACGTCCTTGCCGAACAGGTCGGTCTCGAGCGGGTTGACGCGGACCACCAGGCCGGTCGGGCCCCCGGCGAGGCGGTCGACCGTGGCGGCGGACGCCGCGCGCGCCTCGTCCTTCGCCTCGACCGGGACGGCGTCTTCGAGGTCCAGGACCAGCGCGTGCGCCCCGGCGCGGATGCCCTTGTCGGCCCAGTCGGGTTTGTGCCCGGGCACGAACAGCAGGGAGCGGTAGGGCTTCATCACGCCTCCTCGTCGGTGAAGCGGAAGACCGCGGTGGCGCCGCCATCGACGACGACCGCCTGACCGTTGATGTTCCTCGCGTCCTCGGACAGCAGGAACGCGCACACCCCGGCGACCTCGTCGGCGCTCGAGATGTGGCGGGTGGGCGTCTTGCGCAGGAACGCCTCGGTGGCAGCCGTGTTGAGCATCGGAGTGCGCATCGGCCCCGGGCAGACCGCGTTCACGGTCACGCCCGTGCCCCAGAAGTCGAGCACCAACGCCCGGGTGAGGTTGACCACCGCGCCCTTGGAGGTGGCGTAGGCGGTGAACTCGTAGCCGTTCATCCCCGCGATCGAGCCGATGTTGACCACCCGGCCCGCACCGGTGGCGGCCAGGTCGCTGGCGAACTCGCGGGTCACGGTGTAGGCACCGGTCACGTTGACGTCGAGCACCTCGCGGAAGGTCGCGGTGTCGGTGGTGTCGAGCTGGCCGCGGAACAGGATGCCCGCGGCGTTGACCAGGTGCTGCGGCAGCACCTCCTGGCTTGCCAAGGTCTCGTGCAGCTCGCGCACCGACTCCTCGTCGGTGATGTCGACGCCGAGGCCGGTGGCGCTCCCACCGGCCTCGACGATGGCACCGGCCGTCCGTTCCGCGGCGTCCTGGTCGACGTCGATGCAGACCACGGGTTGCCCCTGGGATGCCAGCCGCCGGGCGATGGCCGATCCCAGACCGCCCGCGGCTCCGGTGATGAGTGCTGTCGGGGTGCTCATGCGGGCACCACCACGGCCAGTGGTGCACCTGCGGTGACCACGTCCCCCACCGCCACGCCGACCTCGCCGACCGTTCCGTCCACAGCGGACCGGACCGGGTTCTCCATCTTCATCGCCTCCACCACGAACAGGACCTGCCCCGCGGTCACCGCGTCGCCGTCGGCGACCGCGACCGCGATGACCGTGCCCTGCATCGGGCTGCTCACCGCGCCCGAGCCACGCGTCCCCGGCCCTCCGGCGGCTTTCCGCCTGGTCGTGCTCCCCCGCGATCGGCGTGCGGGCGGTTCTGCGGGAGCCGCTGCGCCTGCGCCGGTGAAGAACGGGATGACGTACCGGCGACCACCGACCCAGACCTCGTCCCGCGCGCCTTCGGAACCGCCGTCCTCGGCGGCTTCCCCCGTCTCCGCGCTGGGCGCGGCGGGGAACTCGACGGCGTCCTCCAGCCACCGGGTCGTGAAGGCGACTCCGGTGAAGTCCGGGTGGGCCAGGACGGCCCTGGCGGCGGGGACCGTGGTCGGCACCCCGTCGACGACCAGCTCCTCCAGCGCGGCCGACGTGCGCCGGATCGCCGTGTCGCGGTCCGGGCCCCACACCACGAGCTTCCCGATCATGCTGTCGTAGTGGGGCGCGACCTCGTCGCCGCTCTCGTAACCGGAGTCGAAGCGCACCCCGGGGCGCACCGGGACCTGCAGGGCGTCGATCCGGCCGGGGCGGGGCACGAACAGCCCGCCTGCCGGGTCCTCGGCGTTGATGCGGCACTCGATCGCGTGCCCGCGGGGAGCTGGCCCCGAGGTCGGCACGCTCAGCGGCTCGCCCGCCGCGACCCGCAGCTGCTCGGCGATCAGGTCGACCCCCAGCACGGCCTCGGTGACCGGGTGCTCGACCTGGATCCTGGTGTTCATCTCCAGGAAGTAGAACCGGCCACCCTCCACCAGGTACTCGACCGTCCCGGCCCCGACGTAGCCGACCGCCCTCGCCAGCCGCACCGCGGCTTCACCCATCTCCACCCGCAGGTCGTCGGGCAACCCCGGCGCCGGTGACTCCTCGACCAGCTTCTGGTGGCGGCGCTGCACGGAGCAGTCGCGGTCGCCCAACCACACGGTGTTGCCGTGGGCGTCGGCGAAGACCTGGACCTCGACGTGGCGGGCCGCCGACAGGTAGCGCTCCAGGTAGACCTCGGAGTTGCCGAAGGCAGCTCCCGCCTCGCGTTGCGCCGCCGCCAGCGCGTCGTCGGCCTCGTCCGGACCGGCAACCGTGCGCATCCCCCGGCCCCCGCCGCCGAAGGACGCCTTGACCGCCACCGGGTAACCGTGCTCAGCGCCGAAGGCCCGGATCTCGTCGGCGCTGGTGACGGGGTCGGTGGTCCCGGGGACCTGCGGGACACCGGCCTGCGCGGCGACCCGCCGCGCGGCGACCTTCTCCCCCATCACCTCGATGGCGTCGCCGCTCGGGCCGATGAACACCAGCCCCGCGCCGGTGACCGCGCGGGCGAGGTCGGCGTTCTCGGCGAGGAAGCCGTAACCCGGGTGGACCGCGTCGGCCCCGGTCTGCTGCGCCGCCCGGACGATCCTGGCGATGTCGAGGTAGTTCTCGTTGGCAGCAGTGCCGGGGAGCGCGACCGACTCGTCGGCGAGGCGCACGTGCAGGGCCTTCTCGTCGGCGTCGGAGTGCACGGCGACGCTGGCGATGCCGTGCTCGGCCAGCGTGCGGATGATCCGGACCGCGATCTCCCCGCGATTGGCGACGAGCACCTTCGACAGGGCCCCGGTGGCTCCCCGTCCTACCTGTTCCCGCGGCACCTGGGCCATGGGCACCTCCTCATTGACGAACGTGCGCTCGTTTTTCAAACTAGGCTCCCTCGCGAACCCCGGTCAACAGGTGCAGTGCACAGCACTTGCGCAGGCGAGCGGGTGTTCGCTCCTTCCGCTCCAGTCCTGGAACCGGTGATCAGAGGTCGTCGTGCAGCGGCCGCTTGAAGCGCTCCGGGAGCAGGAGCGTCGCGATGACCGACACCACGACGAGCCCGACGCCGATCCCCGAGAGCGCGAGGACCCCGTTGGTCGTGTTCTGGAAGATCCACGCGGCCACGAACGGCATCGGCGCGCCGAAGATCAGCCCGGCGAAGGTCATCCCCAGCGCCGAACCGGTGTAGCGCATGCTCGTCGGCAGGGCCTCGGAGAAGAAGGCCGCCTGGGTGCCCGCGGTGATCTGGATGCCGCAGAGCGCCAGCGCGACCACGGCGACGCTCGCGGGGAAGTTCATGCTGTCCATGACCGGGAACATGGTCCCGGCCGCGATGCCCTGCATGGTCAAGCCGAGGACGAAGACCTTCTTGCGCCCCACCCGGTCGCTGAGCCGCCCGCCGCAGATCGCGGCGGGCACCGAGATCAGGTTCGCCATGACCAGCAACGAGAAGGTCACCGAGTTGGCGTAGCCCAGTTCCTTGGTCATGTAGTTCACCGCGTAGGTGACGCAGATCCAGAACAACCCCGCCGACGCGGCCCACGACAGGACCAGCTTGACGACCGTCCCCGGACGTCGCCGCAGCACGGCGAGCGCGCGCTCCTGTGGGACCGCCGAAACCTCCGCCCGCTGCTGGCTCTCCCGGAACGCGCTCGACTCCTCGATGCGCCGCCGGATGAACATGCCCACGACCAGCAGCAGCACCCCCATCAGGAACGGCACCCGCCAGCCCCAGGAGGCGAAGGCCTCCTCGGACAACCCGGCAGCGAGCCCCGCGAGCACGACCGAGGCCATCGTCTGCGCGAGCGGTGAACCGATGGCGAGGATTCCGCCCATCATGCCGCGCCGGTCGTCCGGTGCGTGCTCGACCACGAGGATCTGCGCCCCGCTGGCCTCACCGCCGAGGGCGAAGCCCTGCAGGAACCGCAACGTCACCAGCAGGGTCGGCGCCAGGATCCCCAGGGCGGCGTAGGTGGGCAGCAGTCCGATCAGGACCGAGGCCATGCCCATGAGCACGAGCGTGAACATGAGCACGTTGCGCCTGCCGATCCGGTCCCCGAGCACACCGAAGACGATGCCGCCCAGCGGCCGGGCCAGCATCCCCGCGCCGAAGGTGGCGAACGAGGCCAGCACGGCCGTGTTCTCGTCGAAACTCGGGAAGAACAGGCTCGGGAACAGGGTGGCCGACAGCGTGCCGTAGACGGCGAAGTCGAACCACTCCATGGCGGTGCCGAACGTCCCGCTGGCCACGGCTCGTCGCGCGGCCCGCACGTTCGTCGGCGCTGGTGTCTCAGGCTGGGTCGCCTGTCCTGCTGGTCCGGTGGTTTCAGGCATGGGAGGTCTTCCTGCTCGGGCTTGGTTGGCCGACCGCGGCGGGCGCCAGGTTCACGGGGAGGCGACGATCATTCGTTCGCCGCTTGCGGGACGACGTCGCCCCGCAACTGTTCGCTTGGAACTGCGCGAGAAGGCCGGGGGGACCAGCCGTTCCCGGTTCGGCAACGCTGACGATCGGGCTGCCCAGCTGCACCTCCTGCGAACGTGCGCTCGTTCTTCACGCGGGGCACGTCGGCCCCGGCGAGCCATCCTGCGTCAGGTCTCGGCGACGACCGGGTTGCGCAGCAACCCGACCCCGGACACCTCCACCTCGCAGACATCTCCGGGCCGCATCCACAGCGGGGGTTCGCGGCGGGCACCGATCCCGCCGGGGGTACCGGTGGCGATGACGTCGCCCGGTCGCAGCTGCGTCCACGACGAGCAGTAGGAGACGATCTCCGGCAGCGAGTAGGTCAGGTCCGACAGCGGTGCGCGCTGGACCTCGGCACCGTTGAGGCGGGTGGTCAGCTCCAGCTCAGCCGGGTCGGCGACCTCGTCCAGAGTGACCAGCCAGGGCCCCATCGAGCCGGTCGCCGGGAAGTTCTTGCCCGGGGTGAACTGGTGGGTGTGGAACTGGAAGTCCCGGATCGAACCGTCGTTGAGGCAGGTGACCCCGGCGACGTGGTCCAGCGCGTCCTTCGGTGCGATGCGGCGGCCACCGCGCCCGATGACCAGGGCGAGCTCCCCCTCGAAGTCGAAGCGCTCGCTCTCGGCCGGGCGGACCAGCGGGGCGCCGTGCCCGACGAAGGTGTCCGGGAACCTGGTGAAGATCACCGGGTGTTCGGTCCGCTCCCGACCGGTTTCGATGCGGTGCTCCTCGTAGTTCAAACCGACGCACAGGACCTTCCCCGGGTGCGGGACCACGGGCAGGAGCTCCGCGGAGTCGAGCGCGATCCGGTCCGCGGAGTCCGCAGCCGCGGTGACCGCGCGCCGGATCCCGTCGGTGCCAGCCGCGTCGAGCGCGGTGGCCAAGGACGGCCAGGCCGGGTTCACTGCCGCCAGGTCAAGGACCTCCCCCTCGACGAGAGCACCCCACGAACACCGGTCAGAACTTCGGTAGGACAGCAGCTTCATGGTCTCAACGACTCCGGTTCAGTAGGAGCGCGGCAGGCCGAGCCAGCGCTCGCCGACGAAGTTGCGCAGCATCTCGTTGGTCAGCGGCGCGAAGGTGTAGAGGCGGGCATCGCGGAAGTAGCGCTGCATGGGGTACTCGCGGCTGTACCCCGCACCGCCCATGACCCGCATCCCGACGTCGGTGATGCCGGTCGCCGCGTCCGCGGCCGCGATCTTGGCCATCGCGGAGAGGGTGTCCGACTGCCCGTCCCCGGCGCTCGCGGAATCCGCTGCCCTGGTCAGCAACCCGCGGGCGGCTTCGACCTGGACCGCCCCGTCGACCAGTCCGTGCTGCAGCGCCTGGAAGCTCCCGATGCTCCGCCCGAAAGCCTGCCGCTGGGAGGCGTACTCGACCGCGCTGCGCAGGGCTCCGCGCGCGATACCGAGCGCCACCGCGGCAGCGTTGAGCCGCTCGCCGTTGAGAGTTCCGATCACCTGCCGGAACCCGGCCCCGACCTCCCCCAGCACGGTCGAGCCGTCCAGCTGGACGTCGTCGAAGGTGACTTCGCAGGTGTCGAGGCCGTGGATGCCCGCGGTGTCGAGCACGCGCACCGAGATCCCGTCCGCGTCCAGCGGCACCAGGAACATCGTGATGCCGTCGATCGCCGAACGCCCGACCTCGGACGTGCGGGCCAGCACGATCGCGTGCCCGGACGTCGCCGCACCCGAGATCCACGTCTTCCGGCCGGAGAGGACCCACCCCGCGCCACCCGGCGCGGCCCTCGTCCGCATGGCGCGGGCGATGTCGGTTCCGCCGTCCTCCTCCGAGAGCGCGAACGCGAGCCGCCCCCGCCCCTCCGCGAGCGGCACGAGCAGCCGCTCGCGCTGCTCGTCGTCCCCGTGGTGGGCGAGCAGGCGCAGGGCCATGTACTGCACGACCAGGCAGACAGCCATCGAGGTGTGCCCGGCCCCGAGCTCCTCGAGCACGACGACCTCGTGCCGCGGGTCGGCGTCCTCGCCGGTCGCCGGATCAGCGCCCAGGCCGATGAGCCCAGCGGCACCGAGGTGCCGGTAGAACTCCTCGTCGAACGCCTCCGCCTCGTCGAGCCGGGACACGCGGTCCGCCGGGGCGTGGTCGGCGAGGATCGACCGGACCAGCTCCCGAACCTCGGCCTGGTCCGGCGAGTCCGTCGCGACCACGTCGACCTGCCACCCCGCGGGCCGGTCCTGCCCGCCTGCCGTTGCGCTCCGCATGGTCGAGCCCTCCTGCCGTCCGCCACCCGTGCGGCGCCCGGCGTCGATGGTGTTCCCGAGTGCCTGGTCAGGCGCGCCGGTAGCCTTCGAGGGCGTGGTCATCGACGTCGTCGAGGTTGACCACGATGTTGTCCGGCGTCCGGCAGGTCAGCCAGACCAGCTCCTCGGTGGTGCTCATGTTGCCCTCGACGTGCGGCATGAACGGCGGCACGAACACGAAGTCGCCCTCCGCCAGGTCCACGTGCTCGGAGTAGTTCGGGCCGAACCAGATCCGCCCCTTGCCCTTGAGGACGTACCCACCGGTCTCGGCCTCGCCGTGGTGGTGCGGCAGCGACCGGTAGCCGGGCTCGTTGCTGACCTTGCCGTACCAGATCCTGGTGGCGGGCGTGTGCTGCGGGCCGACGCCCGAGATCCGAACCGCGCCACCCGACTGGCCGGTACCGGTGTCCTCGTGGCCCCGCCGGGTCACAACCGGAACGTCGTCCTTGGCCATCTCAACGCCTCCTCATCGACTCGGACGCCCGCAGCGTAACGAACGTGCGATCGCTCGTCTAGCATCATTTTCCACCCCAGCCCCAGTTCAGAACCCATACAGACGAGCGCACGTTCGTCATTTGTCGTCTTCGGAGCGGAGAGCCGGACCGGCCTGGCCACAGCGGATCGCGACGGCGTCCTCCAGGGGCGAGACGCGCCGCGAGGGGACGGGACGTGGCCCGTGTCCACGCGCCCACCTGCCGCGATGCCGAGGTCTCGCGGCAGCCCACCCGAGCAACAGCACCAGGCCGCCGCGAGCGTCCATCCGCGAGTCAGGCTCGCCTCTTGGGGCGACCTCGGTTCCGCAGTGCAACATGGAGCAATGGGGACGAACAGCCCATACCACCTGTCCGCGCCCGGCTTCCTCGCCTGTGTCAGGCTACGGGCATGGCTCTGCCTCATGATGATGTCGATCCCGGAGGTCTGCTCGAGTACTCGGTGGTGTTCACCGACTACTCGCTGAACCACATGTCCCAGCGCTTCGTGGGCGTCATGCAGGGCATCGTCGATGTCCTGCGCACCACCTACCGAGCGCACAGCGTCGCGCTGGTGCCCGGCGGCGGCACCTACGGCATGGAGGCCGTCGCCCGCCAACTCGCGACGGGCCGCCGCTGCCTCGTGGTGCGGAACGGGCTCTTCTCCTACCGCTGGACGCAGATCCTCGAGATGGGCTCGATCGCGCGGGAGCACGCGGTGTGCCGGGCCCGACCGGTCGACTCCTCGCACCAGGCCCCGTGGCAGCCAGCGCCGATCGACGAGGTCGTCGCCACCATCCGCGAGCAGCAGCCCGAGGTGGTCTTCGCGCCGCACGTCGAGACGGCCGCGGGCATGCTGCTGCCGGACGACTACGTCCGCCGCCTCGCCGAGGCCACCCACGAGGCCGGTGGCCTGCTGGTCCTGGACTGCATCGCCTCCGGGGCGCTCTGGGTCGACATGGCCGACCTCGGCGTCGACGTCCTGCTGAGCGCGCCGCAGAAGGGCTGGAGCGGCTCGCCCTGCGCCAGCTACGTCATGCTCAGCGAGGCCGGTCGGGCCGCGGTCGAGGCGAGCACGTCGACCAGCTTCTCCGTGGACCTGAAGAAGTGGCTGTCGATCACCGACGCCTACCTCCAGGGCCAGACCCCGTACCACACGACCATGCCGACCGACACCCTCGCGCACAACCTGGAACTCATGCGCGCGACCCGCGACCGCGGACTCGAGGACCTCCGCACCGCGCAGGTCGAACTCGGCACCCGGGTGCGCACGATGCTCGCCGAGCACGGGCTCCCCTCGGTCGCCGCCGACGAGTTCGCAGCCCCCAGCGTGGTCGTCGTCCACACCGACGACCCGGAGCTGCGCAGCGGTGCCCGCTTCAAGGAGGCCGGTATCCAGATCGCGGCCGGTGTGCCCCTGCACTGCGACGAGCCGGCTGACTTCGCCACCTTCCGCATCGGCCTGTTCGGGCTCGACAAGCTCGGCGACGTCGAGGGAACCCTGGCCCGGCTCCGGACGGGTCTGGACAAAGCGCAGCGCTGACCGCCTCCCGTCGGCTCTCCCCCCGCTTCCACCGGGGAGGGCCGGCGCGGTGGTGCTCCCGGCCGGTAGCGAATCAGGACGTTGGCCCTGCTCGGCGTCGGCCGGTGAGACCGGGTCGCGGCCGTCGACGGGAAATCGAAGCCGACGACCGAGGTTCCCCACGTCCTCCGGGGCTACGACTCCGGCTGCGAGGCCAGCGCTCCGGAGATCCTTCCGCCCAACGCCGCGATCGTGTCCGGGTCGCCCGGTACCTCCGGTCTCCAGGGCAGCACCAGGCGGTCCTTGGCCTTGTCGGCATACCGGGGAATCACGTGCAGGTGGAAGTGGAACACCGACTGCCACGCGGCGGCGCCGCAGCAGTTGAGCAGGTTCACCCCGTCAGCACCGAGCACGTCAGCCGCCGCCTTGGCGACGCGCTGCGCGGCCAAGGTGACGGCGGCCAGGTCATCGGCCGGGATCTCGAACAGGTCCTTGCTGTGCCGCTTGGGAACCACCAGCAGGTGACCGTCCGAAGCCGGGTTGATGTCCATGAACGCGCACGTCGCCGCGTCCTCAGCCACCTTCACGCTCGGAACGTCCCCAGCCACGATCCCGCAGAACACGCACTGATCACTCACACCACCGAGCTTAACCACCCGACCAACGCACCCACCGCCACCCGACCGCTCCCGAGTTCGCAAGAGGTTGCAGCCAGCGGCTGTTCACTCGTTTGCCGCTGTGCTTCCCGGTGGCGGGTGGCAACGGCCCGCCCGACACCGGCGTTCTTGCTCGTGGTGGGGCTGTTGCGGCGGGAGGCGGGGCGCGGTGGACGTGATGGTGTACGTCGTTCTGGTCCACGTGGTCTTGCTCGTGGGAGTGCTGGTCTGGGGTTGGGTGGAGCGCAAGCTGATCAGGCGCCGTAGGCGCCGGTACCTCCAGCAGCGGCGTACCAGTTCCGATTCGAGCACCGGCGGCGCCGACCACAGCGCTGGTTGGGAAGACGGCACTTCCGGCGACGGCGGAGGCGGCGGGGACTCCGGCGGTGACGGTGGCGGCGGCTGGTGAGCAAACACCAGAACACCCCCGGAGATCTCAGTCCGTGCCGACCTTCTGCTCGAAGCGCATCCTGCGCTGCGACCGCCGAGGTTCGGACCGCCATCCGGGAGCTGCGCTGGTCAGGGCTGGTGCACCACCACCTGTTCGCTCTCCGACGGTGCGGCGCCGTGGCCACCGAGGTAGTGCGCTTGCAGGACGCCGTGGTTGGCCTCGAGCGGTCGGCTGAAGCCAACTTGGAACAGCCCGCCGACGACGGCGCCTGCTGCGGTGACCTGGTCGCCGCCGGGAATGATCGCGCCCGTGCTGTCGGTCTCCCGCACGACGACGAGGACCCTGCCGTCAGCGCCGCTGCTGCCGTCGACGAATGCGACAGCACCGACCGCGTGCTCAACAGTTCCCGACTCGATCAGGGTGCGTGTTGCCCGACCTGAATCGACGCGGATGCCGACACCGCCGGTCAGGGTGGGCGAGCCGCAGACGGCCGACTGCGGTGGTTCTGCCCAGCCCTCGACGCTGACCTGGTTGGCACGTCCGAACAGGTCCTTGGCGACGGCTACGTCGTCGACGCCGGGAAAACCCATCAGCGCCTCGTCGAAGACCTGCACCGGCAGGCTCTCGCCACCGGGCACGCGCAGCCACCGGTGATCGAGGTAGACGCGGTGGTGTTCGTGGGTCTGGCGCACGACCGCGCCGACCACCGTGGCCTCGTCGTACGGATTGGTCAGCTGAACCTCGGCGACCGCGCGGGACGAGGGCGATGCGAAGATCGACCACAGGCACGTGTAGTTCGACCGGGCCTCGTTGTTGTGCGGGTTCACCTCCACCACTTCCGGCTCGAGCGGGTCGTGGTACGGCCTGATCCGGACCACGACGCAGTAGTGGCCGAAGGCCTTCACCGGCAGCGTCAGCTCCGAACTGAATTCGGTCGTGCCGAAGGCCGGGATGTCGTCCCTGGTCGTACCTACGTGCACTTCCGCCGCGGGCCCGGTCGCCATGTCCACGAGGAAGAAGTCGACCAACACCCCCTTGCACGCGCGGTCGCCGTTGTTGCGGACCTTCGCCACGATCGTGTTCGCCATGCCAGCCCACAGCGTGTTGTGGAAGTGCGCGGGGTCGGCCGCCGACCGGGAGTTACGGATCTCGATGTCGGGGCTCTGCCAGGCGGGTCCACCAGCCCACGGGTGGATTCCGGGATCGGGGTTCGTCTCCGACCGGTACGCCACGTTGACGATGGCGTGATCCGCCTCGGTCGCCTTCACCGTGACCCGGATCATCTTCCCGATCGTAAGGTCGTCCTCCCAGTAGTCCATGTCCTTGGCCAGGATTGGGCCGTCGCCGTCCAGGTCCTTGGGGCCGAAGAGGATCACCGGACGCGGGGCGGGAGTCAGGAACCTCTCCGGGACGACGTCGGTGATGAGAACGCGACGGTCCTCCGGCACAGCGTCACCGATCTGCGAGGCCTGGCGAGCGCGGTACTCGACGTAGTAGTTCCAACCACGAGCCTTGCGGATTTCGATGCCGCGCACGCGACCAGGCGGCGGGCTACCCAGTGATGCAGCATGCAGCACGACGTCCTCGTTGGTGGCAGGTTGACTCTTGTCGATCTTGTACAGCTTGAAGTCCTTGTGTTCGGTGCCAGGGTCGACCCAACCCAGCCGCAGGCGGTTCGACATGGAGAAGTGCGGCAGGCTGTCGCGACTACCGGCCATCATGTCCCACCCGCCGGTGATGATCCGCTTCTTGGCGTCCTCCACGTACTTGTTCCCCGGGATGTCGTACAGGTCAGAAAGCCCCAGCGTATGACCGAGCTCATGCGCCAGTGAGGTGTGGAACTGCCGCCCGTCGCGGGCCTGCCAGTCCGGCGGCATGAACACGTAGGCGAATGATTCGACCTCCCCAGGTTTGGTACCGGCCAAGAATTGTTCGGGTTTGATGCTCCCGTTGGGCCACACGAACCGAGGAGTGCCAGCCCCCGGAGCACCACCCGGGGAGGAGGGAACCATCAGCAACACGTTGATCTCAGCGTAGTCGGTCCTGGTCACCAGGCCCGCGTTGATCGACTGCGTGATGATCGTCTGCGCGGTCGGTGTTGGCTGCCCCGGCATCGGCCACCACCGGGAGCTCCCCGCGCTCCCCGTCGGCCTTTCTTCGAAGTAGTCCGTCCAGCCCCCCGGCAGGGTCACCGGTCCAAACACCTGGTCCTTGTGGACGTCGATGGTGAGGCCACGTCCCACGGCGGAGTCCCAAGCCGAAAGTTCTTCGTAGTAGCCGCGCACCGACCGCTGGCGGCCGTCGAAGTTGACACCGTTGACGACTTCGTCGAGGAGCTTCTGCCGTACCGCGTCGAGCTGGGTGGGATCGGTCGGGAATGCCCCGTCCGCGGTGTTGACGAGGAGGATGAGCACGTGCCAGTCACCGCGGTGCTCGTTCGTTCCCAAGTTCTCCGGACCGGCAGGATCATCCTGCCCCGCACCGCCCGGCGGCGGCGCGGTGGGGCCCTGCAGCATCTGGGACGGCCCGTGGTCCCGGTCGGACCAGTGATCGGTCACCTCGAAGGTGGCGCGGTCGAGCTCCAGCCCCGAGCTCGTCCCCATCGACACCTCGTACGAGCCGGGCACTCCGCCGACGACCAGGACGGGCACCCGGTGTCCGCCAGGGGTCATCGAGGTGTGGTGGACCAGCGCCGCGTCGGCGGTTCCCCCGTGCACCTCGAAGGACAGATCGTCACTCGAGTACGAGGTTCCCGACAGGTCGTACTGCAGCGGTACCCAGGACCCGACGAACAACGGTTCGGCTGGCGGTACCAGCCGCGGTCGAACCGTGAGGTCGCCGATGTCGTCGGCCATCGCGAGTTCCTCCGTGGTGACGAGCAGGAAACGCCCGTCGTCGAGACGGCGCACCTCGACGATGTGCCCACTGAGGTCCTGATCGGTGGCGAGGGCTGTCGTGCTGCCGCTGGCCATGTCCACAACGGTCACGCGGTCGGCTGCCGGGTGCGCGACCAGTAGGCGTTCGTCGGCGGTGGTGCTCACGTGCCCGGTCGGCAGCAGACCGTCCGCCACGCCGTGCGCGCTGTCGGTCATGACCTCGTGCAGGCGCCCTTCACCGACGGTCGTCCCCGCAGCCCACACCCCCTCGTCCCCGAAAGTCCCGTCGGCCGTGACGCCGGTCGGGTTCGCGACGCCGACCAGGCTGCGCACCTGTGCGTCACTCAACCCGACAGCGAGGATGCTCGAATGGTCCAGCGAAACGACGAGTGCTTCGCCGAGGCCCCCGGGTTGTGAGGTGACCGCCAACTGCCCCAGCACCTGCGACACCTGAGCAACCTCCGTGCTGCCCGCAGCCGGATCACCGGCAGGCACCGAGACGATCGTCCCGTCGCGGAAGGAGACGAGCACCTCGTCGGCGTCCCCGCTCAACGCGACGCCACTTGGCTCGGAACCGAACGTCAAGTGCTGGTCAAGCTGACCGGCGGTCAGGTTCCACGAGGACAGGCAAGGCTGCCCGCCCCCTGCGACAACCCAGACAACGCCACGAGCAACGTCCTCAACGGTGGCGCCAGCACCGTCCAACAGAGTGAGATGTGTGATCATGGTACGCCCCCGAGATGATCACGCTGGACCCAGTGGTCTCAGCGGGAGGCGCTCATCGAGGCACCACATCCGTCCGCAAGCATGGCACCGCCCGCCACGGGTTCGGGTGGAATGGCGGTGGTTGAGCGAAGTCCTGAGCCCCGAGACAGCACTTCTCGGTCCACGACGGGATCTGAGCCAGCCAGTCGATCCGTGCAAAGCCCAGGCTGCACCGCTGGCTTACACCCGCGTAGAGTCCTTCGACCCGACGTGGCGCTGACGACGGATCGCACGTCAGCGCCTGCGGCCCGGGTGTCAGCCCACCACCGCGGAGCTGGTTGCGCTGGAAGCGCGGAACGCTGCGCGGTAGGAATTCGGATTGGTGCCGACCACGCGCCTGAACCGTTCGCGGAACGCGGTGGTCGAGGTGAATCCCACTTGCCTGGCGATCCGGTCGACACTGTGATCGGTGGATTCGAAGAGGTGCTGCGCCTTGCGGATCCGGGCGCGGTGCAGCCACTGCAGCGGCGTGGTGCCGCTCTGCTCGCGGAAGTGGCGGTTGAGGCTGCGGGTGCTCATCCCGGCCTTGGCGGCGATGTCGGCCAGTGTCAGGTCTTTCGCGCAGTTGTCCTCCATCCAGCGGAGCACGGGTTCCAGGACCGAGCCGCGCGGCGTCGGCGGCTGATCGTGCACGATGAACTGCGCCTGCCCTCCCTCGCGTTCCAACGGCATGACGGCGAGGCGTGCGGCGTCCGCCGCGACCGCCGAGCCGTGGTCGCGGCGGACCAGGTACAAGCACAGGTCCAGTCCGGCGGCGGCACCTGCTGAGGTGAGGAACTGGCCGTTGTCCACGTACAAGACGTCGGCGTCCACTTCGATCGCGGGGTGGCGCGCGGCCAGGTGCGGCGCGGCCGCCCAGTGCGTGGTCGCCCTGAGCCCGTCGAGGAGCCCGGTTGCGGCGAGGATGAACGTGCCGGAGCAGATCGAGGCGATCCGCGTCCCCGCGGCCGCGGCGCTGCGCAGGGCGCTGAGGACGTCCTCGGGAATGTCCGAGAGCTCGGCACAGCCGGGCAGGATGATCGTGTCCGCCTCGGCGAGGGCGTCGAGTCCCCTCGGGGCGCGCAGGGTGAACAGCCCGGCGTCAACGTTCGGGTTGGCGGCGCAGACCCAGACCCGGTACGCGGGTCGACCGTCGGGCAACCGGGCGCGCGTGAACACCTCGATCGGGGTGGACAGGTCGAACGGGACGACCTTGTCCAGGGCGAGGACAGCCACCGTGTGCATGGCACCACCCTACATCCAGCCAACGCTCTGACCACGGCAGCAAAACCATTCCAGCTGGCTGGGCGTGCTGGCGAGAATCCGTTGAGAACTGGCAATTTCGTCGGTTCCGCTGCTGGATGGCCGTCATTAGCGTTGCCAGGCATCTGGCTGAACTGAACGCAGGAGAACGTCGTTGACGAAATTCCTTCTCTCGATCCACGTCCTGGCGGCCATCGTCGCGATCGGGCCGGTGACCGTTGCGTCGAGCATGTTCCCCTCCGCGGTGCGACGGGCTGTGGGCGAACACGGGACCGAGCGCGACGTCGCCGTTCTCCGTACCCTGCACCGCATCTGCCGGGTCTACGCCGGAGTCGGGGTCGTGGTCCCGGTCTTCGGGTTCGCAACCGCCAGCAGTCTCGGGGTGCTCGGCGACACGTGGCTGACCGTCTCGATCGTGCTCACCGCGATGGCCGCGGGCGTCCTCGGACTACTGGTGCTTCCCCGCCAGCAGCGCATCCTGGCCGCGATTCCCCACCCCGGACCGGACGAGCGAGCCCCTTCTCGGCTGGCGATGCACACCGGACTGTTCAACCTGCTCTGGGCCGCGGTCACCGTCTTGATGATCGTCCGGCCCGGCTCGACGACGGGAGCGTGAGGCGTGAACGCGCCACGGGCACTGCGGATCACGGCGGGGGCGGAACTCGCCACGCTGGTCATCCTGCTGGTCAACCTCGTCACCGCGCACTGGCCGCAGATCTCGTCGCTGATGGGGCCGACGCACGGGAGCGCGTACCTGCTCGTCATCGTGTTGACCGCCCAGCGGAGCCGAGTCACCGCGACGCGCCTCGCTGCCCTCGTCCCTGCCATCGGCGGCTTTCTCGTGCTCCGCAGGCTCGCGGCGGAGGCGGCAACCCCCGCGCCACACCAGCCGCGGTGAACTTGGTTGCAGCGCGGCGGTAATCGCGGGTGCCGCATCCGTGAGGAACCCCTGCGGACGAAGGTTTCCTTCGCGGTGCACCCGCCGCGCGAGGACAACGGACCAAGAAAGTGTTCCATCCGATCTTGGCTGTGTTCGCCGCGGTCTGCCGTCGCGCACACAGCCGAAGTCGTTCTGATCGAGTTTCCCACCGGAGGATCCTGTGCACGTTCAGATCGTCTTGTTCGATGGTTTCGACCCGCTCGACGCCGTCGCACCTTTTGAGGTCTTCCACGCCGGTGGAATGGCTTCCGACGGTGCTGTCACGACAGAACTCGTGTCCGCCGAAGGACCGCGCGAGGTGGTCAGCGGCACAGGTGGGCTGTCGTTGCGCGCGACGGCCGTGCTCGACCCCATGCGTGCGGGCGTGGTGCTGGTCCCCGGCGCGGCGGGGCCGATCGGCGACACTCCAGGAGTCGACAACACCGGAGACACCATTCCGGCCCTGCTCGGACGGACCCTGGAAACGCCCTTGCCCGCGCTGCTCGGGCAAGCCCTGGCGCAGCCCGACGTCCTGTTCGCCGCGGTGTGCGGTGGCTCGCTCATCCCCGCCATGGCCGGACTCATCGAGAGTCGGCACGCCACGACTCACCACGAAGGCATGGACCTGCTCGACGCCACTGGCGTGCACGCGGTACGGGCACGCGTCGTGGACGACGGCGACCTCGTCACCGGAGCCGGGGTCACCTCGGGCCTCGACCTCGGTCTGCACCTCCTGGAACGGGAGGTCGGTCCGCAGGTCGCGCACGCCGTCGAGGAGTTGTTCGCGCACGAACGGCGCGGTGTCGTCTGGCGCAACACCGGGCCTCACCCGACTGGATTCTGAACCCGCTCCGCACGACCGAGGGGAAACCCGTTGAACTGCACCGAAATCTGGAACCTCACCATCTCCACGCCGATCGGGAAGATCGGAGCAGTCATCGAGCTGCGCGAACAGGACGGGACCTGGAGCGGCACCGCACGCGGTTCCGGCGAGGACGTCGAACTCCAGGACCTCGTTCGCGACGGCGACCGGATCACCTGGCGGCAGGCCATCACCCGGCCGATGCGGCTGAACCTCTCGTTCGACGTGGTGGTCGACGGCGACGACCTCGATGGCACTTCGAGGGCTGGTCGTCTACCGGCGTCGAGGGTAGTTGGGCGGCGCCAGCTCTGATCGCGACCGAACCACCGGAGGAACACCATGTGTGACTTCTTCTCCCGCGCTGCCGCCGAAATCCCGAAGGGCCCCGGTCGGCGCCGGTTCCTGCAGCTCGTTGGCACCGCAGCCGCAGGGGCAGTCCTGGCCGGGTGCAGCGCGGCCGCACCTCTCTCCAGCGGCGCCGCCCAGCAGACTGCCCGCACCCGCGTCGTGCTCCTCGGCACCGCGGGCGGTCCCACCATCTTGAACCCCGGCCGAGCGGGAGTGTCCACCGCGATCGTGCACGCGGACCAGGTGTACCTGGTCGACCTCGGCATCGGCGCCTACCCGCAGCTCGCCCGGAGCGGGATCACCCCGGGGCCCGCTGGGGGCAACCTCTTAGGCAACGTCCGCGGGATCTTCTTTACCCACCTGCACAGCGACCACATCGCCGACTGGCCTGCGCTGTACCTGACCGGCGCGTTTAACACGACCGGACGCACCGGTCCGCCCATCCAGGTCTGGGGCCCGCCGCCGCGCCCCACGCTGCCGCGGGTCTTCCCACCCGGCCGCCCAGCTCCGCCTGTCCACGCACCAGGCGAACCAGGCCCTGGCACCACCAGCCTGACGAACCACCTGCACCGAGGCTTCGCCACCGACCTCAACGACCGGTCACGAGACAGCGCCCTCGCAGGCCCCGACAGCCTGTTCCAGGTGCACGACATCGACCTCGACGGGATCTGGGCACCAGACCCAGGCGGACGGCCACCCCGCCTCAGCACACCGATCCCGGTTTGGCGGGACGGTGCTGTTGCCGTCACCGCGACGCTCGTCGACCACCACCCCACCGCACCGGCGTTCGCCTACCGGTTCGACACCCCGGACGGGTCCGTCGTGGTCTCGGGTGACACCTGCGTGAGCCCCAACCTCATCGACCTCGCGAAGGATGCCGACCTGCTCGTGCACGAGGTGATCGACCCGGAGTTCGTCGAGGACCTCGTCGCCCTCCTGCCGCCGGACAAGGCCGGCCCGATGCGAGAACACCTCCTCTCCTCCCACACCACGATCGGGGAGGTCGGCGCACAAGTCGCCGAGCCAGCTGGCGTCCACACCTTGGTGCTGACGCACCTCGTCCCCGCCACCACCCCGGAACACCGCTGGTGGGAAGCCCAGCAGGGGTATTCCGGTCGCCTGGTCGTCGGGCACGACCTCCAGGTGCTGCCCGTGCAGGCGTGACCTCGCAGCGCCACCGGCCGCTGCACGGCGGTCGGTGGCTCTGCGGGTGGTCAGGGCTTGCTGGACCGGCACGGCGGCGGTGAATTCCGCCAGCCTGCCCGCGAAGCCCCCCGGCGGGACCGCTGAGCGGGTTCGCTCGTGCACACCAACGCCTTGCCGCAGGACCTCGACCTGACCGGGTTGTGCCCAGCGGACGCCCCCCCGGATCGATTTCGCATGTCGCGCAGATCTGTTGCGCCGATCGGGTAAGCCGTCCATTCCCCGGTGCTCTTTTTCGGTCCCGCCGGTACCGGTTGCCGTGCGCAGCGCCTACCGTGTGATCGATCCGCAACCGACGCCGCTGACGACATCGATTCCACCCTGGTCCGCCGAACGCGACCGGACGGTGGAAGGCAGCATGCCCGCCGGAGATCACTCGCCCGAGGAGGATCACGTGGTCAGCACCGGGACAAGCACCGCAACGGCACCCACCGAAGACCTCCCGCGCCGGCGCGCGGTGCTCGTCGTGTTGAGCTGCCTGGCGGGCTTCCTGCTGACCGTGGTGTGGTCGGCGGAGTTCGTCGACCAGACGATCGGCGCGAACGTGGCGAACACCCTGCTCGGCCAGGACACCGAGCACACCCCGATCGTCGGCGCCGCCGCCGGTATCGCGTTCGCGTTCGTCTCCGGGCTCGCGGGCACGTTCACCGCCTGCAACATCGCTGCTTTCGGCACCATGGGATCGGTTCTCACCGCGACTGGGAACAGGCGCCAGCGGATGGCCGCGACCCTGCGGCCACTGGGTTGGATGTCGCTCGGGCTCGTCGTGGTGTCGGCGAGCTACGGTGCGCTCGTCGGCCTCGTGGGCACCGCCATGCCGCAGTTCTCCACCGCCCCGACGACCGCAGGCGAGCTACCACCGCGGCTTGTCCAGGCCATGCTGGTCTTCGGCGTGATCGGTTTGGTGATGTGCTACCTGGGGTTGGCGGCGGTGCGCGTCGTGCCCGATCCGTTCAGCCGGATCCGGCACCGCCTGCCGCACGCGCCGATGGTCCTGCTCGGCGCGCTGATCGGCGGCTTCCTGATCGGGCGCCCGTTCCCGTTGTTCCGGCAGATGTTCCACGACGCCGCCGAAAGCGGCAGCCCGCTGTACGGCGCGGCGGCCTTCACCCTGCAGTCCCTGGCGAACGTCCTCCTGCTCGCCCTGCTCCTGCTCCTGCTGGCGGCGTTCGCAGGTGGCCGGGTGCACCGGTGGCTGACCGCGAAGCCGTCCCGCGGACCGGCCATCACCGCCACCGCAATGCTCGTCGCGGGCTCGTTCCTGGTGCTCTACTGGGACGTCAGGATCCTCGCACGCTACGACTTCATCCCCTGGTACCCCATGGCCCCGTGGACATGACCACCCTGCCAACGCTGAAGGATGCGTCCCGGTGACAGCAATAACCAAGACACGCCGACCACGCCGACGCTGGCCCGACGCGCTCACGGTGCCGAAGCCACCACCACGCCGACAGGACCTCAGGCAGGTCGAGAGCGGCGAACAAGCCGGGAGTCGACGAAAGTCGCGACGTTGCTGTTCCGCGTCCTGGTAAGGGCTACCCAAACCACTGATCAGCAAGGAGAAGTTCAACGAGGCCGCGGACCGACAGCTCTCCGCACGAACCAAGCTTAAGAAGCGCGAACCGGAACCGACCCCGGAACGAGCACGTGTTGATGGTGTGGTGCGCCCGCGGCGACCGGCGCACCCGGAGATCGTGAGTGTCGAGGACTCCACTCAAGCCCAGCTTCTCCGCCGGTCGAAGGGCGCTGGCGGACTGCGGTCCGCCCGCAAGACCGAGCGCAGTGGCCGACCCACCAAGCGGCCGTATCTGTTCTGAGGCCGCATCCGGTGCGGAGTGTGCACGCGTAAGCCGGAAGCCAGCCCGCGCGTACACGGCATGTACTACCGGTGCCCGGTCCGCTCCCTCGCGCCGAGCCCGCCAGCACTGCCCGAGCACCTGCGCGCCGTGCATCTCCGTGAGGATCTGATCAAAGACGAGATCAACAGAATGGCTCGGCGGGCTATTCCCCCTGAGAACATCGATCAGACCAACGCAGCGCTGCTGGCGTCCCAGCAGGCGCCGGCGCCACATCAGCCACGCTGGAGACAGCCAAGAAACGATTCACGGACGCCGAAGCGTGCTTGCACCGCTTCCAGGCAGCCATCGGGGCGGGCGTCGATCCAGCGGCGTTGACGGAGGCGATCAACGAGGCTCAAGCCGAGCGCGCCGCAGCTCGCGCTGAACTTGGAGAACAAGCCAGCGCCTAACACGCTCTCGGATGCCGAGGTCTACGCGATGATTGATTCGCTCGGCAACGTGGGCGCATCGCTGTCGAGCGCCAAGCTGGACCGGCTAGCAAGTCCCTACGAGGCCGTTGACCTGCAAGTTCACTACGAACCGACCGAGCGAGCCGCCCAAATGAAAATTCACCCGGCACGCCGGGTGAATCGTTTTGTGTCCGAGGCCAGACCTGAACCAAATCCCCACCTTGTTCGAGCCCGCGGTGCTGCGCTTGGAAGGCGGTAGCTCGGGTGCAGGTCGGATATGAGGGCGCGTGGTTGCGAGAGTACGTCGGTGGTGCGTCTCGTGGTGGTCCCGGACGAGTCGACACCCGAACCGCAGATGCTGGCGCACTACCTCACCGAGCAGATGAAGGGCCGCACGCCGGCCGGCCCCGGCCTTCCGGCACCACTGCCGCAGCTGGCGGTCGTCGTTTCCGTACCGACGATCCGGTCCCGACTCCGTGGCAGGCCGACTCGAAGCTCACGTTGCTGACGGGGACGCTCCGCTGGCCAGCGGGGCCAGGAGCTCTGCCCGATGAAGTACCGTGCGAAGGCGTCGTTGGGCTCCCCGAGCGGGAAGATCTGGTTAACAGAGCGCGCAGAGCGGTTTCTGACGGCTGCTCAGCACAGCGCACTCGATAGGTGGAGCCCGCGGCCACCGCCCGCTCGGCTGGTTTGGGCAGGCCGCTGGCCGCGTACCAACCATCCACCTCGTCCCAGCGCGTCCAGTGCTGGTCGACGTTGATCGCTTTGACGCGGTCCGGGTCAGGTGACCGGGGCGTCGAAGAGGACGTCCTCGGCACGCAGGCGGGTCAGGTCCGCGGGTGACACCGACGACGAGCGCGCTAGGCGGGACGCTTGCCTGTCCACGACTAGTTCGAAGGTCTTGCGGGCCGTGCGGCCGTTGCCGAAGGTCTCGGCCTTGGGCATGTCCTCGAAGTACCGCAGGAGGATGTCCGCGGCATCGTCGTCGAGCTGGTAGTCGTGGCGGGAGCACTGGTGCTGGACGATCGTGACCAGTTCGGGCGCAGAGTAGTTGGAGAACTCGATGGTCCGGTTGAAGCGCGACTCAAGGCCTGGGTTGCTCGCCAGGAAGTCGGCCATCTCCCGGGAGTACCCGGCGACGATCACGACGACCTCGTCGCGGTGGTCCTCCATGAGCTTGACGAGCGTGTCGATCGCCTCGCGGCCGAAATCCGGGCCGGTTCCGCCCTTCTGCGAACTCAGCGTGTACGCCTCGTCGACGAACAACACGCCGCCGAGCGCTTCGCGGAACGCCTCAGTGGTCTTGATCGCGGTGCCGCCGATCACCGAGGCGACCAGGTCCGCCCGGGCGACCTCCACGAGGTGGCCTGACGTGAGCACGCCCAGTTCGGCGAGGATCGCGCCGTACAGGCGGCCGACCGTGGTCTTGCCCGTGCCGGGCGCACCGGCGAAGACGAGGTGGCGGCTCATCGGGGGTGCGGAGAGCCCCGCCTGCTCGCGGAGCTTGGCCATCCGGTTGAGGTTGACCAGCGTGGTCACCTCGCGTTTGACGTCCTCCAGCCCGACCAGCGCCTCCAGTTCCTCCGCCGGGGTCCGGCCGCTGAGCGGCTCCCCGGAGGGCGTCGACGGCGCGGCCTGCTCGGCAGCGACCTGCGCCGCGCCGTAGGCGTCGGCGAAGGCGTTACCGCCGCTGGTGGTGTTCTCGACGGTCACGGCGTCCGAGGCGACCTGCTGCCGCAGTCCCGCCCCGCCGTTGTCGCGCAGCACGCAGTCGCGAACGACGACCTCGCGGTCGGTGTCGATGCGGACGCCGTCGCCGTCGTTGCCCAGGAACTCGCAGTCGGAGATCCGCGCCTGCGATGCGGGACCGACGTGGCAGCCGTGGCCGGAGGCGGCGCGGACCCGGCATCGCGCCAGCTCGCCGCTGGCTCCGTCCACCAGTCGGACACCGTCGCCGCCGCAGCGATCGAGGTCCCCGTCGACGGCGGTGATCTTGCCGTCCTCGACGAGGATCCCCGGTCCCCCGGCCCGAGCGCTGAAGCCGCGCAGCAGCGCGTGCGCACCGGATACCACCGACACCGCGGCCCGCCCGACCTCTTCCACCTCGACACCGTCCAGACGCGCTCCGCCCGAGCCCCGCACGACGACACCGCTACCACCGCAGTCCTGCACGGACGTCCTGCGCAACGCCGGCTCCTGGTGCGCGGCGAGCACCACACCATCCTCCCGGCACGTGCGAACCCGCAGGTTCTCGCAGTCGAGCCTGGAGCCGTTCTCCACCACCACCCCGCATGAGCCCGCATCGGACACGGCGCAGTCTTCGAGGACCGCGGTGCCCGCCCCGGCGAAGCGCATACCGGTCCGCGCGCCGCGCACCTCGCAGTCGCGCAGCGTCGCATTCGTCGCACCGCTGACGAGGATTCCCTCCTCAGCAGCTCGTTCCACCGCGCAGCCGGTGAGCGCCACCGACGAAGTCGTGTTCAGGAACAGCCCGAGGCCGCCGGTGCCGCGCACCGAGACCCGGTGCAGCTCGGCCGTAGCGGACTCCTCGACGGCGACCGCCGGTTTCTCCGCGCAGTCGGCGATCGTGGTCCCGGTCGCGGCGAAACGCGCGGTGCCGCTGAGGAAGAAGCCGTTGCCGCTGCTGCCGCGGACCTCGCCGCCCGACACGTCGAGGCGGCCCTGCCCCGTGACCACCACCGCGGATGTGCCGAGCCCGTCGAACACCGAGTCGTGCACCGCACCGCCCGTCGAGGAGGTGACCACGACGCCCGCGCCAGCCGGGTTGTGCACCGTCGAGTCGCGCATCACCAGGCTGCCGGTTCCCTCGGCGTACACCGCCGCCCACGAGTCGGCCCGGACCGCGCACTCGACCAGCGACAGGCGCCCCGAGGACACCAGCGCGCAGACGTCCTCGAGCCCTCCTGTGTTCAGGTCGACGCCAGTGAGCGACACCGACGCCGCTTCGACCCGCACCGCGGGGCCGGCGGCGGGGCTGATCCGGACGGTGCCTGGGCCGTCCTCCGCGGCGATGGTGACCGGCCTGGTCAGCACCAGGTTCTCGCGGTAGTGCCCTGGTCCGACGCTGATCACAGCGCCGTCCGGGGCGACGCTGACCGCCTGCGAAACAGTGCGGTACCCGCCGGGCACCGCTTGGGAAACCGTGATCATGTCCTCGTCTCCTGCCGCGGCGCGGCCGTCCGGGACGCCCTCACGCCGTCACCTCCCCGATCCGCCCGTCGAGCCGTGTGGCCACGGCACCAGCTCGGCGCGTTCCCGCCGAACGCACGACCAACGTCGTCCAGTCCGCACAACGCCTCCAGCCTTGATACCCCGCGTGCAGGTGTTGACCGCGTGCCAGGGCGCCCGATCCGCAAAATGCAGGGAGATTCCTCGCTTGCCCGCCAGCACCGCTCCGCGCGGCGCGAGCTGAGTCCGCAGAGGACGGAATTCGGGCCGCGCGACCGCGTCGTGTCGGCTGTTCCGGCACATCCGGCGGGATTCGGTGCCCGTTGAAGAAGGGGCGACCAGACGTGCCCCGAATGCGGAACGGCGCACGTCTGGTCGCGGAACTCCCCGCACTCTCGGATGTGGAAGACCGTTCGCGGCGGCGATCCTCCCGTCGGAGCGCGGGAAGGACGACGCCGGTCAGGAGTCGAAGGTGAGGACCGCCTTGGCGACCTCGCCGTGGTGGGCGGCGTCGATCGCCTCGTTGATCTGCTCGAAGCTGAAGGTGCTGATGAGCTTGTCGAACGGGAAGCGGCCCTGCAGGTACAGCTCGATCATGTGCGGGATGAATTCGCCGGGCACCGCGTCACCCTCGATGACACCGACCAGCGACCGGCCGAACAGCAGGTGCCCTTGGTCGATCGTCACCTCGTTGTTCATGCCCTGGAAACCGACCGTGGCGCACACGCCGTACGACTGGAGGCACTCCAGCGCCTGCCGCACCACCTGCGGCAGGCCGATGCAGTCGACGGAGTAGCGGGCGCCGGTGCCGCCGGTGATCTCGCGGATCGCCTCGACCGGGTCCACGGCTTGCGGGTCGACGGTGTGGGTGGCCCCGAACTGGGTCGCCAGCTCCCGCCGGCTCTCCTTCGGGTCCACCGCGATGATGGTGGAGCAGCCCGCGACCACAGCCGCCATGATCGCGCTGAGCCCGACCGACCCGGCGGCGAACACCACGATGCTCGACCCCTCCTCGGGGGCCAGCGAGTTCAGCACCGCGCCGGCGCCGGTCTGCACCCCGCAGCCGAGCGGCCCGAGCAGCTCCAGCGGCAGGTTCCGGCCGACCTTGACGGTGTTGTTCTCGCTGGCGATGGCGTGCCGCGCGAAGGACGACTGGCCGAAGAAGTGCCCGAAGACCTTCTCGTCGCCGCAGCTCAGCGGCGATGACCCGTCCAGGCGGGCGCCGACGAGGTTCAGCGGGACGAAGTTGCGGCAGTGCACGTTGATCCCGCGGGCGCAGTGGTCGCAGTCGTGGCAGGAGTTGTAGCTCAGCACCACGTGGTCACCGGGGGTTACCGAGGTGACTCCCTCGCCCACGGCTTCCACGACACCGGAGCCCTCGTGCCCGAGCACGACGGGCAGCTGCTCCGGGGCCGCGGTCGCGATCACGCCGAGGTCGGTGTGGCAGACCCCGACTCCGACCATGCGGACCAGGACCTCCCCGGCTCGGGGCTGCTCGATCTCCACGTCCTCCAGGACCAACGGGTTGCCGGTTTCGCGAAGCACTGCTGCGGTGGTCTGCATTGAACAGTCCTTTCCGTGATGTTCCTGCACGAGCCATGTGTGGCGACTGGTCGCAGCATGATCCACTGAGCAGCTCAACGAGCACCTCCAGCTGGGGGGTTTCGCAGGCGTCACACGGGCAACCGCGCCCGCCAGACCGTTCCGCCGTCGGCGTTGGTCCGGATCTGGAGCGTTCCGCCGAGGCGCGCGAGGGACTCGGCGACGCCGCGCAGCCCCATCCCGTCCGACTCCGACGTCGCCGCCTCGGTCAGCGGGTCGAAGGACCGCGGTACGCCCACGCCGTCGTCGGTCACGGCGACGCTGAGCAGTCCGTCGTTGACGGACACGCTGACCGCCACCGACGTCGCGTGCGCGTGCTTCTCCACGTTCAGCAGCGCCTCGCGGACCGCGGCGAGCAGGACGTTGATGCGGTGCTGCGGGAGCACCGGCAGGTCACCGAGGCTGATCAGGTGCGCGTGGACCCCGGAGCGTTCCTCGAAGGCGTGGCAGTCGGCTTGCAGGGCCACCGACAGCGCCAGTTCGGTGGGCGAGGCGCGCAAAGCGCGCAGCGACTCGCGCAGGAGCCGGCTGGCCTCCGCGGCTTGCTCCTCGATCCGGTTCAGCCGCTGCACCATCAGCCGGTCGTCACCGAGGTGCTCGTGCATGTTCCGGGCACTGGCGCCGATCGCGAACAGCATCGCCCCCACGGTGTCGTGCAGGTCCACCGCCATGCGCCGCCGCTCCTCGTGGGCGGCGATCTCGGCGGCCCGCCGCTCGCGCTCGGCGACCGACGCGGCCAACCCGGCGCTGTTGGCCACGGCCGCGATCCGCTCCACGGCCCGGCTGCCGAACGCGCCCGGTACCCTCACCCCGGCCGACAGGACACCGATCGTCCGGCTGTCGCGGACTACGGGGACCGCGATGAGCCTGGCGACACCTTCCGAATCAATCTCGTGGTCGAATTCGTGGGTGATCAGTTGCGAACCAAAGTACTCGTCGACCCATTCCACCGAGCCGCGGGCGAAGACCTTCCCGGTCAGACCCGCGCCGCAGGACACCACGAGGTCGCCCAGCAGTCCGGTGCGCGTGCCGCCGGTCGTCCTGATCCGCAGCCGGCCGTCCTCGTCGGGCACGGCGAACCAGGCGATGGTGAACTCCGCTTCTTCGGACAGCAGCCGGTCCACCGACTGCCGCATCGCCAGCGCGCGACCACCTGCGGTCGCCGCCTCCGAGTACAAGCGGTCCAGTTCGGCCAGCCGCGCCAGGCTCTCGCGCACCTGGTCCTGGTGCCGCTCGTCCCCCCGCATGTCGACTTCTCCCCTCGCCGATGTCCTTGCCTAACGGTGTACGTCGGCGGGGCGGGCGGAAACCACCCCCGAATGGGGGGTTGCTCCGGCGGCCACCCTTTGCCTCTATGAACACGATCGACCCGCCCACCCGCGGAGGAGGAGCCTTGTCGCCCGAATCCGGTGAGACCGCGCTGCGTCCCGAGATCCGCCTCGCCTGGCACCGGGCCCGGATCAGCGGGCTGGACCCAGGCACCCCGCTGCACCGGGTGCGGCAGGCAGAGGTCGACCGGCAGAGCCGACTCGTCGCCGCTGCGGCTCCAGTGCTCGACACCGTAGCCGCGCAGCTGGCAGACACCGGGTTCAGCGTGCTGCTCGCCGACAGCCAGTCCCGCATCGTCGAGCGGCGGTTCGAGCAGACGCGGCTCGGGGACGCACTCGACGAGGTGCGCGCGGTGCCCGGTAGCCAGTACTCGGAGGACAGCACCGGCACGAACTCGCTGGCCACCACCTACGAGACCCGCCGCGGCGTCTTCGTGACCGGGGAGGAGCACTACCTGGAGCCGCTCAAGCAGTTCTGCTGCTACGGGCACCCCATCTGGCACCCGACCACCGGCAGGCTCGAAGGCGTGCTCGACGTCACCGGCCACGTCCGCGACGCCACGCCACTGCTCGGGCCGTTCCTGCAGCGCGCCGCCCAGGACATCGAACAGCGCCTGCTGGAGGGGAGCCGCCACAGCGAGAAGAGCATGCTCGCGGCCTACCAGTCCAGGACGGCCCGCACCGAGGCACCGGTGGTCGTGCTCGGCGACGGGTTGACGCTGGCGAACCCAGCCGCGACCGACCTGCTCGACCCCGCCGACTACGTCGCGCTGCGCTCGGCCGCGCGCACCGGGGCCGGGCGGCTCGTCCTCGCGTCGGGAACCGAGGTTCTGGTCACCGGGACCGCCATCGACGGCGCGCGCGGAGCGGCGCTCTACGAATTCTCCACCGTGGATGGTCAACGAGCCCCGCGACGACGACGGCTGTCGGCGGGCCGGGTCCAGGACCAGCTCGACGACTTCCGGACGGTGCGCGGGCCGCTGCTGGTCTGCGGCGAAGTCGGCAGCGGACGCACCACGGCGGCACGCGAGTTCGCGGCCGGCAAGCCGGTGCGCGTGCACGACACTCTGTACCTCGGGGAGACCGGGGTGCACGCGTGGTTGACGCGGGCCGCCGCGTCAATGAGGGTCGCCGACCAGCTCACGGTGGTCGAGAACGTGCACCTGCTTCCGGAGAGCGCGGTGTTCGGTCTGCTCTCCGCACTCGACCACGCGACCGGTCAGGTCGTGCTGACCGGTCCGCCGGTGGCAGAACTGGACCGGGAGCACGCCCGCCTGTTGTCCCGCTGCCCGCACCGCGTCGACCTGCCGCCGCTGCGGCTGCGCCGCCAGGAGATCCCGGCGATGGTGTCGCGGTTGCTCGCCGAGCACCATCCCGGCACGCCGCTGCGCTTCACACCGGACGCGTTGCGCTGCCTGACCCGGCACACCTGGCCCGGCAACCTGCACGAACTGGCGAGCGTGGTGCGCATGGCCGCCGAACGGCGTGGCGCCGGCGACCTCACCCCGGCCGACCTTCCCGCCGCCTACCGCTCGCCGGGCCCGGACCGGCGGCTGTCGCCCCTGGAGGAAACCGAGCGCGACATCATCCGCTCCGCCCTCCAGCGCAACGGCGGGAACAAGGTGCGCGCCGCGACCGAACTGGGAATCGGGCGCACCACCCTTTACCGGCGCATCCGGGCTCTGTCGATCGAGTGACAGGTGTTCCAGATCGGAACATCGGCGACCTCGTATTCACCCGACGATGTTCACCAACCGTGAGCGATCGAACTAGAAGGGTGACGTGATGACGTCGCAGATCGACTTCACCACCGACTACGTGTTGACCATCAACGGCACGTCAGCCGACGCCGCGGCGCGGGTGGACGTCTTCAACCCGGCCACCAGAAAGGTCGTCGCCCAGGTCCCGGCGGCCAGTCGCGAGCAGCTGGACCACGCCGTGGCGACGGCGCGCGAGGCGTTCCCCGGCTGGGCCGCGACCCCGCTGGACAAGCGACAGGCCGTCGTCCGTGCCATCGGCGAGCGGCTGGAAGCCCACGCCGAGGAGTTCATGTCGCTGCTGATCACCGAGCAGGGCAAACCGCGCGCCGGAGCCGAGTGGGAGATCGGCGGGTCGGTGGCCTGGTTGAAGGCGATGGCCGAACAATCCCTGCCGGAGGAGGTCATCGAGGACGGCCCGCAGCGCCGGGTGGTGACCCGGTACACGCCGCTGGGTGTGGTGGGCGCGATCACGCCGTGGAACTTCCCGGTGCTGCTCGCGATCTGGAAGATCGCGCCCGCGCTGTTGAGCGGCAACTGCATCATCGTCAAGCCGTCGCCGTTCACCCCGCTGTGCACGCTCAAGCTCGGCGAACTGGTGCAGGATCTGCTGCCGCCCGGGGTGTTCAGCGTGGTCAGCGGGGACGACGACCTCGGCCGGTCGATGACCGCGCACGAGGGCATCGACAAGATCGCCTTCACCGGCAACACCGAAACCGGCAAGCACGTGATGCGCTCGGCGGCCGGAACCCTCAAGCGCGTCACGCTGGAGCTGGGCGGCAACGACCCGGCGATCGTGCTGCCGGACGTGGACCCGGAGAAGGTGGCTCCGCAGCTGTTCTGGGCGGCCTTCCAGAACAACGCGCAGTTCTGCAACGCCGCGAAGCGCCTCTACGTCCACGAGGACGTCTACGACGAGGTGCTGGCCGCGCTCGTCGCCTACGCCCGGACCATCAAGGTCGGCGACGGGGCCGAACCGGACACCGGGCTCGGACCCATCCAGAACGAGCCGCAGTACCAGAAGGTCCGCGAGTACTTCGAGGACTGCCGCGACAACGGCCACCGGTTCGCGCTGGGCGGCGAGCTCGACGAGGACGCGCCCGGCTGGTTCGTGCCGGTGACCATCGTGGACAACCCGCCGGAGGACTCCCGTCTGGTGCGCGAGGAACCGTTCGGCCCGATCCTACCGGTGGTCAAGTGGCGCGACGAGGACGACGTCGTGGCCCGCGCCAACGACACCATCTGGGGTCTCGGCGCCACGGTGTGGGGCAAGGACCTGGAGGCGGTGGAGCGCATCGGACGCCAGATCGACGCCGGGACGGTGTGGCTCAACGAGGTGCACCAGTACTCGCCGTTCCAGGCGTTCGGCGGGCACAAGCAGTCCGGCATCGGCTGCGAGAACTCAGTGCACGGCCTCATCGAGTACACCAACTGGCAGACCATCACGCTGAACAAGGTCGCGGACGCGGTGTGACCATGACGACGAGCATCGAACGCTCAACGAAGCGGGACGCACTCCTGCCGGAACAGAGTCCGGACCGGCTCGCCCCAGGGCGAGCGAGCAGGAATCTGCGCCCCGGGGATCCGGTCCGGCTGCTCGTCGTCGACGACCACCCGGTGGTGCGCGAGGGAGCGGGCATGCTCCTGGCGGCCAGCCGGGCGGTGAAGGTGGTGGGGGCTGCCGGTTCGGGCGCGGAGGCGATCGAACTCGCCGCCACCACGCGGCCGGACGTGGTGCTGCTCGACCTCCGGTTGCGGGATCTGCTCGGCCCGGAGGTCGTCGCCGAACTCCGCCGCGTCGTTCCGGGAGTGCGAGTGGTCATCTTCACCGCCTACCCCGAGCACGCGGCGGTGCAGTCGGCCATCGACGCGGGAGCGCAGGGCGTGCTGGTCAAGGACTCCGCCCGAAGCGACATCGTGGGCACCGTGCTCGCGGCGGCCCGGGGCGACGCACCGCGCCCGCCCGCCCGCGGCAACCCCGTCGGCGACGACCGCGGGGGCTCGCTGATCACCGCCCGCGAGTACGACGTGCTGCGCCGGGTGGCGGTGGGCGAGAGCAACCCGGAGATAGCCGAAGCCATGTACCTGTCCCGCAACACCGTCAAGAGCTACCTGCAGAACGCCTGCCGAAAACTGGGAGCGCGCAACCGGGTCGAGGCCATCGCCAAGGCCCGCGACCTCGGCCTGCTGTGAGACGCGGCTGACCCGATCCCGGCCCGAGTTCTCCCTGCGGAGAGCTCGGGCCGGAACGCGTTCGCGCCGACGTCGTGCACAGTGGGCCTCGCACAGTGGACTTTCGGACTCGTGACGGCCGAGCCGAGCCGGTCGCAGCCCGGCCGTCCGGCGGTTCACAGCGCGGGCCTGCCGCGAGGTGCACCTGATCACACCGCATCCCGCTGCGCCGACCAGGTCCGCGACGTCGACGGAGTGCGCTGCCCGTCTATGTGCCGGCCGCTGCCGCCGGGTCACCGGACGTGACCCGGCGGCAGCGGCAGCGGCAGCGGCAGCGGCAGCGGATTAGGCTGTCACGACCACTCGACGTCGTAGTCGGATTGCTCCGGCGACGTGTCCGCATCCCCGTGCCCGGGGTGTTCCTCCCAGATGATGCGTGCGGGCCGCCTGCCGCCGCGGGGATCCGCGACGTAGTCCACCGACACCAGGCGGAAACGGGTCCCCAGGGGGAACCCGACGGTCGGCTGCGGCTGGCCGGGAATCTCCCGCGCGGACACCCATTCACTGTCGGGTGCCGGGCGGTAGACCACCTGCACCGGTCCGGGGGCGGTGCCGTGCTCGGTACCGAAGACGAACCGCTGTTGCTCTACCACCATGCCCAGCCGGAGGTCGCCGTGCGCCTCCTGGACGGCCTGGTGGACCTCCGCCCCGGTGTACGGCGGGAGCCGCCGCAGCCCGGCATTGATCACCGACGCGACCGCTGCCGCGTTGGGGATCCCGGCGGCCAGGTGCTCGTCGAAACCCGGCCACACCGCAGCGATCCGACCGTTGACAGCGTCGTCGACGGCCGCCAGCAGTGGGGCGACCTGGTCGCCGTCGGCCTGGTCTTCCCCGCCCGCCACGTGCTCGTGGAGGGCTCGACCGCGTTCGAGGCGACTCTGCCACTCCGCCGCCGACCAGCGGCTGCTGTACGTCCAGATGTCGAACGGAGTGGGTTGGTACCCGTCCGAAACGAGGCGAAGCGGATCATCCTGGCGCTCCCAGCCGTCGAGCCATCGCCTGATCCGGTCGAGCAGGTCCGCGCGGGCCTCGCCCGGCGACATCGCTGCCAGATCGTCCGGGACCCGTCTCAGGAAGACGCTCAACTGCGTCAGGCCGTGGGTGGTGAACAGCGGCGCCTCTGCACCCGCGGCCAGGTCGAGCCGGTTGGCCAACGCGAGCACGCCGACCGGGTCGAAGCCGGGAAGCCCCCGCAACTCGTCGAACATTTCCGGGGTGAGTCCGAGTTCGGCCACGACGCACTCGTGCAACTCCGCGTGCGGGTCCGTCTCCGCCCACTTCGCGAAAACCTCCGGGGGCTCGCCGTCCGCCAGGCAGTACTCCAGCAGCAATCCCCGGTCAGCCCCGTCCAGGCCGAGCCAGTCCGCGAGCTCCCACAACGCGCGGTGGTCGAATCCCGCAGTGCCCAACAGCTCGATGAACCGGTCTGCACCGACCCCCAAGCGGTCCGCCCACCACGACCACACCTGATGCGCCGCTTCCACAGGCGGCAGTCCGGCCCAGTGCGCCAAGGACGAACCGCGCTCCCGCAAGAACTGGTGGAAATCGGCGAACTCCTCGACCCGCACATCAGTCGCACGCGCCAGCCCGTGGACGTCCCGCAACTCGTCGAACAGCTCCGGGGCGAGTTCCAGCTCATCGGTGATCCAGTCGCGCAACGCCGTGCGCGGGTCCGTCCTCGCCTGCCGCACGACGCGCACGAACCCTTCCGGGGACACACCGGTTTCCGCGCAGTACTCGACGAGCAACCCCCGGTCGTCACCGAGTCCGAGCCGGTCGGCGGTCTCCAACAGCGCGCGGTGGTCGAATCCCGCAGTGCCCACCAGTTCGAGGAACCGCGCCGGACTGGTCCCCAGTCGATCCGCCCGCCACGACGACACCCGGTACGCCTGCTCCCCCGGCGTCAGCCCGGCGCACTGCGCCAAGGACGAACCACGCCCCCTCAGGAACCGGTCGAAATCGGCGAACTCGACCGCCCGCACATCCGACACGTGGGCCAACTCCGCAAGGCCCGCGGCACCACCGTCCTGGGCGGGCACCCCGAAACGAGCCAGCTCCTCCAGCGCACCCCGAGCCCATCCCTCGACGTCCAGCTCGCGCCCGGCCCGCAGGTCGGCCAGGTGCCCGTCGAACACCAACAGGTGCTGCGGATCGCGGAGCCCGAGAGTACCCGCCGCCCGCAGGACGACCGCCCCGTCCGTCTCCGGCAACCCGATCCGCCCTGCCAGCTCCGGGATCTCCTGCGGAACGCGACCGGTGTACCTCGCGTAGGCGAGCAGCTCGTGCGGCTGCGGTCCCAAACCGATCCGGGTCCCCAGCCTCGCCAACGCCTCGACGGCATCGTCGCCGAGCACGCTCAAGGACTCCCGGCTGTTCCCCGAGAGGGCGAGCCGGTCGTTCAGCCACCGGTCGAGGTGGTCGCGCCACACCGTGCCGCCTTCCGCTGGTGCGACGTGGTTCTCCCGGATGTCGGTCCCCAGCATTTCGACCACGCCGTACCACCTGGCGAGTTGGTCGGCCTCGTCCATCTCCCGGAACTCGCGCAGGAGCGGGACGCGGGGCCGGTGATCCCGATCAGCGAAGACGTGGGAGCGCTCCTCCGCCTGCGCCCATGCGTCGAACACCTGCAGCGGTCCCAACCGCTGCGGGCCGGTCCCGGTCACCGCGGGGTTGTCGACGAACTGGAACAGCCACGCCCGGTCAGCGTCGGACTCCGCACCCAGCAGTGCGGCGGCGTCCCGCAGGCCGCGCACGAACCCGTCGAACTGCCCACCCAACCCGAGGTCGATGAAGCCGCGCAGGAACGGGCGCAGGTGCAGGGGGTTCGTTCCCAGCGCCTCGGCCGCGTCGAGCACGACGGCGTGGACGTCATCGAGCCTGCGTTCTGACGCGCTGAGACCGCGCAGCTCCTCGCGGATCATCTCGTCGAGCGACGGACCCACCACATCGAGCTCGAAGTTCGGCGGACGGCCGGGTAGTCCGCCGTACCGCGGCAGCTGCGGGTCGTGGTCGACGTAGTCGGGCGGTCGCTCTTCCACGCCGGGTTCCGGCGGAACAGCCAGCGGGCCGTAGCCGGACGGGACCTCGTCGCGGATTTCCGCGCCCGCGACGTGCGGCACCGTGGCATCATCACCGCCTGTTCCCCCCGGTGCCCCTGCGCCGCCGTGCCGGGCTCGGTACTGCGCCAGCACGCTCGCACGTTCGTCCTCGCCCGCCGCGACCAGCTGCCGCACGGACGTGCCGCGCTCTTGAAGGAAACGCTGCAACCTGACGTGGTCGTGCCAACCGGTGTGGCCCAGACCCTCGACGACGCACGCGAAATCGGCCCACGCCGCCGGAGAGGTCAACCCGAGGCGCCCCACCCGGTCCGTCATCGCCTCGACCCAGGCCCGCTGCCCGCCCCGAGGATTCGCGAAAGCGATCAGGTCCCGCGGGAACAACGTGGTCAGGTGCACCGGCTCCGCACCCAGCGCCGCCGCCGCGCGCAACAACGTCGCCGCCGGCACGCCGGCGCCGCGGCCCGGGTAGATCTGGGTGTCCTCACCGGTCCTGCGCGCCAGCCACGGGATCTCGTCGGGCACCCGCCCCAGGTTCCGGGTCAGCGACACCAGATCCGGCCTGGCGTCGTAGGGCCGATCGTGGAGCGTTCTCAGCTCCGGCAACGCCGCCAGCGATTCCAGCCGACCGGCGTCGGTCGGGCGGAACCCGTGCAGAGCCACGAGTTCGCCCCACCACGGTCGCTGCTCGGGGGCGTGGGCGGCCTCCCACGCCTCGTCCGCCACCTCACGCAACGACGTCCGCCACTCACCGGCGACCAGCTGGTGGGCCCGGCCGTGGTCGGTGCGCAGTTCGGCCGGCGAAACCCCTCGCTGGTCCAGGAACTCCCGCAAGCTCGCCAGTTCTCCCGGCCCGACCCGGGTCAGCGCCCCGAACAGCGCCAGGTCCCCGGGCTCGAACCCGAACCGCCTCATCCACGCTCCGACCGCGTGCGCGGCGACCCGTTCCGGATGCGGCGATGCCGACTCCAGCAGCCACGGCAGGTGCACCTGCAGGTGCTCCGGGGAGACCCCCAGCTCTCGCGCGACCCGGTACACCGGTCCCGGTCCGACCCGCCACGCCTGCGCAACGCCGAACACGGCCAGGTTGAAGCCGCCGAAGGCCCGAGCCTCGTGGACGAAGTCCCGGGTCTGCTCGTCGTCCAGCTCCATGCGCTGGGCGAACTGCGCCAGGACGATCGGGTCGAGGCGCTCCGGCAACTGCTCGTCCAGGTCCAGGCCGAGACGCCACCGGGCGACCGCCGCACGCCCGGAGACGCCGAGCCGACGCAGCAGCCCCACCGCGTCCCCGTCCTCGGGGTGGTCGCCGGCAGCGGCGGAGTACCACAGGTATTCCTGGAAACTCTCCGCGTCGTGGGGTTCCAGGCGAGTCAGGACGCCCTGGAACCAGGTCAGGCTCTCCGGCCGCAGGCCGTGATCAGAGAGGCTGTGGCGGACGGTGTCGGCCATCGCACCGGCCTCCACGAAGGCCCCCGCCCACGGCCCGCCGTGCTCGGACCACGCGTCCGGGTCCAACAGCCGCAGCGCACCGGGCTCGACGTCCAACAGGCGGGCCACCTCGGTGCGGAAACCCGGATCGGACCAGGATTCCCGGAGCGCCGCAGTGGCGGACCGCCACTCCCGCACCAGCGCCGCCGTCCTCTCCTCGGAGAAGTCGACGATCTCGTGCAACGCGGGAAAACCCGGCCCCAGCGCGAAGAATCCGTCGACCTCGACGAGACCGATGTGGCCACGGCGCTGCAGGAACCAGCCGAGGTCCTCCCACTCCCCGACACCGACCGAAAACCGGTGGGTCCGGTTGAAGAACGCGGCCAGGTCCTCGCCGATCTGCGGCTCGAAGAGCCTGAGCTCCGCGTTCAGCTGATCGACGAAGTCGTCCGTCGTGGCGTACCTGCGGAGTTCACCGGGCTCCAGCCGCACGTCCCGCGCGAGCGCGTAGACGTCCCCGGCCGCAACCCCCCATTCCTCGGCCAGCTCCGGTAGCTCGGACGGGACGCGGTCGAGGTGTTCGCAGTAGTCGAGCAGGGCCGTCATGTCCTCGGAGGCGAACCGCACCCCGACCTGGCGGGCCAGGTCCACCAACGCATCCGCGTCGAACCACGGCCGTTCGAGCAGGAACAGGCGGTCCGGGCCGATGCCCAGCATGGCACTGCGGGTGTCCGGCGATCCCGCTTCCAGCCCGTCGTTGATCCGACGGACCACGTCCTCGTCCCCGAGCAGGTCGGCCGACCGCAGTCCGGCTTCCCGCAGCCAGGACACGTCCTCGATGCGGGCTCCGGCGGAGGCGAGCAGCTGGGGCAGGTGCATCACCTCGGCGTCGAACCAGTGCTCGTCCAACAACCCGAGATCGCCCGGCTCCAGACCGAGGCGGTCGAGCCGGCTCCGGACCAGCCCGGCGACGGCACCGGGCGACCGGCCCTGGCCGAGCTGTCCGACCGCGCTGCGCGCCGGTTCCAGGTGCAGCGGGTCCACGCGCAGCCGCAACGCGACCGGGAACAGCTGCTCGGCCGGCACACCCAGACGTTCCGCGACCGACCGCAGGTTCTCGGCCACCACGTCAACCGGGCCCGACGATGCGAAGTACTCGATCGCCAACGCCTTGTCCGTCGCACCCAGTCCGAGGCGCTCCACCAACCCCAACACGGGCTCGACCGACTCGACACTGCCCTGCCGGTCCACCAACCGCTGGAAATCATCGGCACTGGCGCCCAGCCGCCACCGCAACACGGCCTCGCGCCCGTCCCGGTCGTCGTGCAGCTGCCGGGGCTCGATCCTCTCGTCCCGCGACCACCGCGAGAATTCCGACAGCTCCGGCGCACCCAGCCGGTCGATCAGACCGGTGAACCACGGCAACGCCTCGGGCCGCAAGCCGAACGGCGCCAACCGGTCGCGCACCGCTCGCGCCCACGCGTCCGCCTCCGACGCGGACGAATCCCGCAGCGCGGCCTCCGCCGCCCGCGCCAACTCCACGTCCCCGGTGAACACCGCAAGATGCCGGGGGTCAACGCCCAGCTCCCAGGCGACCTCCTCGCCCGGGTCGGGCTCCTCGACGTCGGGCTCCGGCCGAGTGCCCGCACCACCGCGCGAACCCGACGGCCCGGAGTCACCGGATTCCGAGTCGGCGATCGTGACGGGGCGCCCGGAGCGCTCGGCCTGCGGTACGAGGTCGACCAGCCTGCGGCGGTCCCACGGATGGACCTCGGCATCCGGGGCCAAGCCGAACATCTGCCGCACGAGCGGGTCGAGGTGTTCGGATTCAATGCCGTCCTCTGCACCGCCTTCCCGGCGCAGCGCGGTCAGCCACTCCTCGGTGCGCGGCCCTGAACGGGACCGCAGCACCTCCGGGTCGGCCGGGAGGTGCGGTGCGGCGACGTCCATGATCTGCCGCAAATGCCGGTCCAACACGCGGTATCCGGCTTCGCCTTCGCCGTGCCTGCCCATGATGTCGCCGTCGACCGTCCGGTCGCCGGTCTCGCGGAGCACGTCACGAGCGGTCTCGTAGGCGTCCCGCACGCCGAGGAAGTGCAGTCCCTCGTGCACGAATTCCTCCCGTGATGCCCCTGCCGGCCAGCGGAACTGGTTCATCGGGTTGTCCTCACCGGGCGTTCCCGGAGGCACCTCGATCACCCCGTGCGCGTTGTCTGGGCTGTCCACGAAGGACACCCGGACCGACATCCGCGCCTCGGTCCCCGGAAGCGTGCTTTCGACCCGGCCGAGCTGCTCGGTGAAGCCGGACGACACCGCCTCCCGCACCCGGGCGAGGTCGTCCGGCGTGGTCCCGTCCACTTCGACGAGGTGCAGCCGCAACCGGAACTCCCACTCGCGCGGACCCGGCGTGACGTCGTAGCGCACCAGCTGCCGGATGCCGCTCGCAGCTCCGCGCCGCGGCACCGGCCGACCACTGCCCTCGCCCGGGGTGAACACGAAGGCGTCCTGCCCCGACCTGTCCTGGCGCAACGGTCGCCACCGCTCGGTGTCGACGGTGAAGGTCCGCTTCAGCAGAGCCCCCAGCTCGCTGCCGAGGGGTGCGCTGCCGTGCTCCCGCAGCAGCACCGGGAAGTCGTAGCCGCGGTCTCGGGCGTGCTGCCGCAACTGCTCCGCGAGCTGCTCGGCATCACCGCGGGTCGGCAGGTTCGGGGAGTCCTCGTCCCGGGTCTCGCCGACGTGCGTGATGACCACCGCACCGAGGTCGTCCCAGTGCAGTGGGCCGTGGATTTGCCCTTCGACGTAGCCCCACTTGTCGATCGGGGAGATCCCGTGCTCCCGGGCCCGCCGGCCGAAGTCGGGGTCGTGGCGGAAACCGGTTGCCTCGCCGAAGGCGAGCCGGAGCACGTTCTCGTCGGCATGGGCCAGCGTCCCGAGGAGGTTCGCACCGCTGGCGTAACGCCGTTCCGCCTTGTTCTCCAACGTGTCCGAGGGGGTGTACGTGGTTCGGTCACGAACTCCTGGCTTCCAGTACAGCGCGCAGGCCCCCCACGCCTGCGCGGAGCTTCCCCCCGCCTGGTAGGTCGAGACCAACGCGGCGTATTTGGGCAGGTCCGCGACGCTGCTGCGCTCCCCGGTCGGCCGGTCATGCGCCTGCTGCCGCGCCTGGTCCTCGGTGAGCGGGCGGAACACGCTGTCGCTGCTGGGGTTCAGGAAGTCTCCCTCGGCGCGGCGGAGCGTCGCCGCATAGCCCATGTGCTCCTCGACCGCGCCGCGCTTCGATGCTTTCTGGTCCCCGGACCAGGTGTTGGCCTCCCAGCGGTTCCGGAACAGCTGGCCGGGGTCGGATGCCATGAGGTCGAGCAGCGTCCGTCCGCCCACCCGCGTGCCGAGCTGGTAGTTCGTCACCAGGAACACGTCCTGCCGCAGGTGGGTCTCCACCTGGGACAGGAGTGCCCGCCACTGAGGACCGTCGTCCAGCGGGTACTGCTTCGCCCACTCCAGGTCGCTCACCCGGCTGCGCAGGTGGGCGACGTCGCGGTCGGCCTCCTGGAGGGACTTGCGCTCGGCGAGCACCAGGGCCGCCACGTGCACCGGCCGCAGCTCGGACCAGCGCACGCCGCGCCGGACCAGCGAGTCCAGCACGTCGATGTCCTCGCGCACCCGGCCGCGCTCGTCCTCCAGCCATCGGCGGTGCGCCTCGGGGACGTGCCCGTCGGCGTCCCGCAGCAACGCGTCGAGGGTGCGCAGCCGTTCCCGGAGGTCTTGCGCGTTCAGCGGGGTGTCCACCAGCCGGTGTGCCAGTTCGAGGTCGCGCCCGCCGGGCACCATCCACTGGTGCGCCGACTCGACCGCTTCCAGTCGGCTCAGCTCCGCCTCCAGCGCCGACACCTGGGCGTCCAGCTCGACGGCCTGGTCGACCAGGTACCGGAACCGCCAGTTGGTGTTCTCGGCGCGGATCATCTTCGACAGGTCGCGGTAGACCCGGTCGCGCAACCGGGCACGCGCGTCGCGACCGGCGCGCACCTGGTCCGCCGGCAGGTTGACCCGCACGTCGGCGCGGATCTCCTCCTTCTCCCGGTCGACCTCCAGCCGCGCCTGGTGCATCCGCCGCTCGACCAACACGAGCAGCGCTGTGCGCTCCTCACCGAGCTTGCCCCACTGCAGCTCGCGCCGGTTCAGCGCCCCGAGGACGTCGAGGTCTTCCTGTGCTCGCGCTCGTTCCTGCTGGAGCCGCCGCCGCTGCTGGAACACGGCGTCGCTGCGCCCGACCTCCTCGAACCGGCGGTCCAGGTCGGCCAGCTGTTTCCGCAGGCCCTGTTCAAGGCCGGCGGTGGTGCGCGCGACCAGTCGCCGTGCGAGGTCGTGGTCCCGATTGCCGGGACCAGACCACGACTGCGCGGATTCCCCGCGCTCGCGCAGCACCTTGCCCAGGGCGCGGAGCTTCCGGGGGATCTGCTGGGGCTGGAAGCCGCCGTTCCGCGTCGCCGCGTCGACGGCGGTCCCCAGCTCGTCGAGCCTGCGCAGGATTTTCTCGACACGGCGCCACCGGCGCACCGACCTCGGGAAAAGGTCGTCGCCCCAGGCCATCCTCGGGTGTGCGGGGTAGTCATCGGCGTGCGGCACCAACGGCATGCGCCGGACCGACGTCGGCGCCGTCCCCGCACGGGTCGCCGAAAACGGCGTCGCAGCGCCCGTATCAGTCCGGTCGCGCCGGACGGCCGCCGCCGACGACTCGGCGACCGGACCGCCATCCTCGACCGCGATGCCCGGAGCGAGGTCGAATTCGTCCGCGGTGGACGAGTGCGGCGCCGGACCGGTTTCGTCCGGAACCGGCTCGGTGGGCGGCTCCGCCGGCGGCCAGCCGTGGGTGCGGGCGGCCGCGACCAGATGGGCGATCGTGACGGGGCGCCCGGGGCGTTTGGCGTGCGGGACGAGCTCGACGAGCCTGCGGCGGTCCCACGGGTGGACCTCGGCGTCCGGGTCCAGGCCGAACACCTGCCGTACGAGCGGATCGAGGTGTTCGGGTGCGAAGCCGTCCTCCGCACCGCCTTCCCGGCGCAGCACGTCCGAGACCCGGCGCACCGCGGTCAGCCACTCCTCGTCGTCGCTTCGCACGGGGTCGAGCTGTCGCGCGGTGCGGACGACCTCGCGCATCCGGTCGATCTCGGAGTCGGTGACCTGCGTCCGCGTCCGGAGGTGCCTGGCCAGCGCGCTGGGCCGGTGCAGCCCCGTGCTGCGCGCCAACTCGGCGAGCCGTTCGGCGTCCGGCAGGTCCGGTGCCGTCTCCGGGAGGCGCGCTTCGAGCCGCACCACCGTCCGGATCGGTTCGTCCTCCGCCCCGAACTGCGCCAGTTCCGCGCGCAGCGCCGCGACGTCGCGCACCCGGTGATCCACGACCACCGGCAGAGTCGCGGTCTCCGCACCGAACGAACGCGCGGCCTCGCGCAACGCCCGCACGACCGCGGCGGCCCGCTGGTCGCGGGCGGCGAGTTCGTCGGGCAGCGAGTCGACGGTGACGTGGACCTCGGGCAACTGCACGCCGTTGCGCGCTTCCCACGTGGTGCGGACCGCCAGCTTCCGCACGAACCCACCGATGATCCCGGCCGCGACATCGTCGAGATCGCGGGCCCCGGAGCCGAACTCGACCTGGCGGCCCGGGTCGCCGTGCTCAGCGACGACGGTGAGGACCAGCGGATTCGGTTTGTCACCCAGGTGGGAGTCGGACTCGAACAGCGACTCCCCGGGGGCCCGGCCGAACATCTCGAACCACCACTGGTCCGCGCTCCGGCCGAACTCGTCGCCGACGAGTCCTGACAGAGCGCGCACCGCGTCGCCGTGCGCCGCGTTCCGCCGCCCGGCGTCCGATTCGGGGGAAATCTGCTGCCAGATGCTGCGCGCGAACGCCTGCCGGTAGTCCAGCTGGTCCGCCTGCCTGGCGAACGCGTCCTCCCGGCTGATGATCTCGGCGAGTTCGTCCGGGTGCTGCGCGTAGTACCGCACGTTCTCGTCGACCACGGACCGCAGGAACTCGCGGTCCTGCCTCCGCCGCAAGCGGTTCTCCAGGACGATGTGGTGGTTGCCGTCCGCGCTTTCCAGCACGACCGGCGCGAACCGCAAGTGCGTGCACTTCTCGACCGGCCGCCCCCCGCCGTCCGGTCCCGGCTGGGAGTAGTCGACGGAGTACCGGCGCTCGCCGGCCGGGGTGGTGCCGTGCGCGATCGCCTGCATCAGGTACGCCTCGCCCACGCGCGGTCGGGCGTGCTCGTTGATGCCGAACCGCTGCGCCAGCGCGGAGTCGTCCGAGCGGGGGAAGGCGCGGCCGTAGGCTTCGCCCGGTGCCGGCGCGTCCGGCTGCCGCACCCGGCGTCCTCGCCTGACCTGCTCCGCCGCCCACTCCACGTCGCCGGCGAGTTCGGGGTTCCGGGCCGCTTCGGCGAGACCGGCGGCGAGCTGGTGCGTGCCGGTGAACTCCGTCTCACCACTGGCCGGGCCGATCACGGCCTTGCTGACCTGCCCGGTGCCGCCTGCGTGCGGCGGCCGGGTGTCGTAGAGGACGGCGTGGGTGTGCGTGCCGCCGAGGATCTTCTCGGAGAAACTCGTCGAGATGTCGTCGGGGTCTTTGTTGAACTTCGGCGACACCCGGAACAACCGACGGGTGCGTCCGTCCACTTCGAACTCGACGGAGACCCGTTCGTCCAGACTCAGCGTGGAACCGCCGATGCGTTCGAGTTCGGCGTTGGCCTTCGCCACCACCTCGGGCGCGGCGTAGACCTCCTTGGCGTCGTGACCGTGTGCGGCGATGGCCAGCGTCGCGTCCCCGGAGATCCGCAACGGTGGGTGCGGGTCGGTCTCGAAGGGCCGCACCCCGATGCAGCGGGGGAAGGCGTCACCGCGCTCGACCACCCGCTGCGGTGCCCGGTAGGTGAACGGCTGGGCGGCTTCCGCGTCCGGTGTCACCAGGCGGTATTCGGTGGTGGTCCAGGACGGCGGCGCGCTCGCCCGGTCGGGCGCGGAGCGGGGGAACCCGGGTTCCTGCTGCGGGTCCGCGTGATCGTGCACCGGTTCCGGGGGTGCCTCGGCGCTCGACGGCTCAGGCTCGGAAGACCACGTCTCCGCCTCGTCCTGTCCGGACACGCTTCGGTCCGCCTCGGCGGGAACGTCCGCGCTCGACGCCCCGGAAGACAGCGTGTCCGCGTCCGCCTCGTACCCGGACGTGCTCTGGACGTCCGGCGGCGCCTGCTCGCGCGGGAACTCGTCGAACAGCGCGAGGTGGAGACCGTCGAACGCGGTTCCCCTGCCCGGGACGAGTTCGCGCATCGTGGCGGTCCACGTCCTCACCAGATCGGCCCACTGCTCGTGGTCGATGGGGTCACCGTTGTGCGAGGCGCGGACGAACGCCCGAGCGGTCCGCTTGATGCTGTCGAAGGCGTCCTGGGTCCGCTGCTCGATCTCGTCGAAGGCCTGCTGCGCCTGCCGGGCGTACTCCCGCGCGTCCTCGTCGAGGTAAGCGGCTTCGGCTCTGACCGCCTGGTCGGTCAGCACCTCGAAGTGGCGCACCACGGCACGGCCCACGTGCAGCAGTCCCGCGACGGTGGGCAGTGCGCCCACGTCCAGGCCGTGCCCGGCGAGGAAACCGCGCACATGGCCGCCGCCGAACATCGCCTCGACGAGGCCGGGTTCGTCGTCGTGGAGGCTCTGGAAAAGCGCGTCGGCGAGGATCTGCTGCCGCAGGTAGCCGTTGACGTTCACCAACGACAGGCGGGACCACCGCTGCGCGACGCTCTCCTCCGGCAGGTAGTCCAGGTGCCGCAGCGGCGACCGGCGGTCGTGCAGCGGATTCCGGCCCTGTTCGAGGAGGTCACCGACGGTGTCGGTCACCGCGCGGAGCCGGGCCGGCGAGAGCGGCGAGGCCATCTTGCCGGCGCGCGCCGGCACCAGTGCGGTGGCCAGCACCGCATCGGCGAGGAGGTTGCGCAGCAGGCGGGCTTCCAGCAGGGGCATCTCGTCCGAGCTGATGCGGACGCGGCGCAGCGAGGCCGCCAACCCGTGGTCCCGGAGGATCTCGGCGCGGCCGTCGTGCACCTCCACGTCACCCCACGCGCGCAGTTGGTCGCGGATCTCGGTGAACTGCCGCTCGCCCAGGCCGAGCGAGGCGAGTTCCTCGGCGGGCGACGCCGGGGTGGACTGCTGCGACGCTGTCTCGGTACCGGATTCGCCCGTGTCCTGGCGCGTCGAGTTCTCGGCCGGATCGGCGTGCCCGGTCCTGGTGTCACCGTCCGAGGTGTCCCCGCTCGGTGACGTCGCGTCGGACCCGGGTTCCGGTTCGAGTCGCGAGGTGTGCCAGGACTCCTCCGACGACGACGCCGGGTCCGTTCCCCGGTCCTCCGCAGTGGTCACCACTTCTTCGTCCGTAGTGGACGAATTCAATTCCTCCAGTGCGGACGGACTCGGGCCGTCCGCCGTGGCCGTGCCCGGGGCCCGCGGTGTGGACGGACCGGCGAGGTCCGACTCGTGCGCGGAAGGCACCGGACCGGGCGCGAGGTCGCGGTAGGGCCGGTCCGGCAGGTCGGCGAGTTCCATCCTGGCTCGCTGCATGCGGGCCAGCGCAGCCCACGGGCTGTAGTGGTCGGGGTGCGCCTTCTTCGGGTCGTGCAGCAGGAAGGCCGGTTCGCCGTCGCGCCGCACGGCTTCCAACCAGAGCTTGTGCGGCGTTTCGTACAGCTCCACCCCACCGCTGCGGTGCACCCGCCGCCACCACTCGTCGACCCCGTGCTCGTCGACCCACTCGGCGACACCGACGTCGCGGCGGGTGAGGGTGTCGTCAGCTAGCGTGGCGCTCAGCGCTCGTTCGTAGGCCGAGGTGTCGATCCCGGAGAACCGCCGCACCGGCCGGTCCACCACCACGAGCGGCGCGGAGACGACGGCGCTGCGGCCCCACCGGCCCGCGATGACCTTCTTCGTCAGCACCGGGATGGAGTCCGGCCCGCCGGACGGGTCGACGACCGCGGAGAGCTTCTGCATCACGCGGCCCCACCGGCGGGTCAGGTCCGACCACTCCGCGGGGTCGCCCACGCGCTGGTCGACGAGTTCGCGGGCGCGCTGCTCGACGGCGTCGAAGACCTCCCGGGCTTCGGCCACCCGGTCGGTCAGGAGTTCCCGCACGGTGCGGCCGAAGACCCGGTCCCGCCCGTCCAGAGCTGCGGCCCATTCCGGAGCGGGGTGGGTGACCAGCCGCTCGACGTGGTCGGCGAGGTCCCGGCCGACCATCAGCAGACCGGCCACCGTCGGCACCCGGCCGAGCACCGAGGTGTTGGTGGCCGCCGCCGCGCAGGTGTTGAGGAAGTGCTGCTCGTCGTGACCGCCGGAGGCGAACATCGAGTGCACCAGCGCCTCGTCGTCGCCCAGCAACCGCTGGAACAGCGGGTCCTCGCCGAGCCGACGCCGGGCCCCCGGGGTCAGGTTGACCAGGGACAACCGCGCCAGCCGTTCCGGCAGCCCCGCGCCGGGCCGGTAGCCGGAGTGCTCCAGCGGGGACCAGCGCTCGTCGAACGGGTCGGTCCGGCTCTCCACGGACTTGGCGATCTCGACGAGCGTGGTCTCCAGCCGGTTCGGGGACATCACCCGCACCGCGTTCCGCTGGTGCACCGGACCGCGCTCGCCCAGCACCGCGGGCACCGACTCCCGCACCGGCACGAGCGACGCGGCGGCCACCGCATCGTGCAGCCACGCGCGCAGCCGCTCGGCAGCGGGCTCGGGGATGCGACCGAGGTTGTCGTGGATCGCCTGGAGCGCTTCGCGCACACCGGGATTGCCGAGGACGTCCGGCGTGCTGTCCTCGACGTGCCCGTCGTCCCCGGCGAGGGTGCCCAGCTCGGCGCGCACCGCGTTCAGCCGGTCCTCGTCCAGTCCCAGGCCGGGCAGCTCGCCGGCCACTGGGTCCGAAGTGGACGAATCCGAAGTGGACTGTTCGATGCCGGATGGCTCGGCACCGGTCTCCGGAGCCGATGGCGCACCCGGTGCCCGCGAGGACTCACCGGAATCGGCCGACTTGGCCGGCCGCTGCCCACCGGGCCGCGCGGGAGTCGTCCGCCGCCCCGCGTACAGCGGGTCCTCGTCCCGGAGGCGCTCGGCGTGCTCCTGAGCGGCCTGTTCCCCGTCCCGCCGCAACGTCGCCGCCAACGCATCGATGTTCTCGCGGTGCCGCTGGCGCACTTCGGGGTCGAGTCCGACGTGCAGCCCGACCGCCGCCGCGATCGCGAAGGCATCCTGGGCGTCCTGCGGCATCTCCCCTTGGCGCCACTTCTCCTTGTCCAGCCGGCCCGGCCGGGGGCTTCCCGGCGTCGTGCCCGGCTGCTGCGGGTGGTCCTGGCGGGGCCGTTTCCGCGACTCCTCCTGGCCGTGCTCGGCCGGGCGCTTCGGGCCTTCCGGCCGGTCACCGCCGGAATCGCGGTGCTCTTCGAGCACGACCCGGGTGTGCTGGTGGTGGCCGTCGGCGACCGGCTCGACGGACACCACCCGGAAGCGGGTCCCCAGCGGGAATCCGGCGGTGAGGTGGTGCTGTCCCGGAACCGTCCGCGCGAACCGCCACGGCTGTCCCGCGGCCGGCCGGTACACGACGTGCGCGGCTCCTGCTGGGACACTGATTCCCGCCTCGGCGGTGGCGAAGGTGAAACCACCGGGTTCGACGACCGAACCGACCTGGTGGTCGTCGTGCGGCCACGCCTGCCACCGGTGGAGTTCACCGCCGTCGTACCGGGGCGCGTTGCGCAGCGCGGAGTCGACCAGCGACGCGGCGGCGGCCGCGGTACCCCGGCCGGTGACCAGGTCGGCGTCGAACGACGGCCAACGGTGCGCCAGCAGGCCGCGCGCGGCGTCGTCCAGCGCGGCGAGGTCCATCGCCTCCGCATCGGACACCCCGTCACCATGCGTCCGCGCCAGCCACCGGCCCCGCTCGACGCGATCGGCCCATTCCTGCGGCGACCACAGGTTCCGGTAGGCGAGGTGGTCGAACAGCGTCGGCCGGTAGCCGGCCACCACCCGGCCCCGCGGGTCGTCGGCGTCGCGCCACCCCACGTGCCAGTCCCGGGCCTGCCGCAGCAGCGTCTGCGGCTCCGCGCCGCGCCGCGCGATCAGGCCGACCACGTCGTCCGGGAGACCGCCGAAGAAAGTGCTCAGGTCCACCAGGTCGGCGGCGGTGAACACCTCCGGGTCCGCGGCACGCGCGGGCAGCCCCAGCTCGTCTGCCACACCGACGAGGTGACCGACGTCGACCGCCTCGCGCAGCGCGGCGTAGCGCCGCGGGGGCACCCCGAGCCGGTCGGCGGCCCAGTTCCGCAGCGCGGTGCGCGGGTCGCCGCCCTGGCTGCCCGCCTCGGCGAGCGCACTCGGCGGGGCGCCCGTCTGGGCGCTGTGCTCGGCCAGGAGTGCTCGTTCGCCGCCGAGACCGAGTTGGTCGGCCGCCGCCGCCACGGCCGTGGGATCGAAACCGGGCGCCTGGGCCAGCCGCGCGAACCGGGTCGGCGTGATGCCCAGGCGGTCCGCCCGCCAGTGCTCGACGGCCGCTCGCGCGGAGTCCGCGTCCTGCGCCGCCCACTTCGGCAGCGGACCCGATCCGGTGCGGTCCAGGAACGACGCGAGGTCGGCGAACTCCTCGGCGCGCACACCCGTGCGGTACGCCTGCTCAGCGACGTCGCCGACGCGCAGCTGCCCGCCGTGCAGGGGTAGCCCGGCGACCGCCAACCGGTCGGCCAGCCCGTCCAGCCATGCCGACAGCCCGGTGTCCGCTTCGACGCGCTGCCGCAGGTCGGTGGCGAACACCAGCGCGTGCCGCGGCTCGTTCAGGTCGAGCACCTGGACGGCCCGGATCAGGAACGCGCCTTCGCTCTCGGGCAAGCCGGCTTCCCGGAGGAGAGCGGGGAGTTCCCCGGGCAGGCGTCCCAGTTCCTCGGCGAACTCGGCGAGCTGGGCCGGCCGCGGCCCCATGCCGAGTTCGGTGCCCAACCGGGCCAGTGCCGCGACACCGCCTTCGCCGAAGGCGTCGAGGTCACCGCCGTCGGGCCCGAACACCGACAGGTTCACCCACCACTCCAGGGCGTCCCGGAAGCCCTCGGGCGCGTCCGGGGTCGCGTTGCCGTTCCTGAAGTCGTCGCCCTCGTGCTCAAGCGTGGCCACCATGTCGTCCCACCGCGCGAGGCGTTCCGCGCCGTCCATCTCGCGGAGTTCGGCGAGGGTGACGCCGAACCGGTCTTGCGCCGCGGCGAGCGCGCCGAAGACCTGGAGCGGATCGAGGCGCGCAGCACCGGTCCCGGTCACCAGCGGATCACCGACGAAGCCGAACAACCACTCCCGCTCGGCGTCGGAATGCGCGCCCAGCAGGGCGGCGGCGCCTTCGAGGCTGCGCACGAGCAGCCGGGTCTCGTCGGCTCCAGATGTCGCCTCGGACTCCCGGATGCCCAGGAACGCGCGCAGGAACGGGCGCAGCCGCAGCTCGTTCACGCCCAGTTCGGTCGCGGCCCGCATCACACCGGGCAGCGCGGTCTCCACCTCGTCGGGCGGGAGGTCCAGTACGCACGCGTCCACCTCCTCGGTGAGCATGTCCCGCAGCTCCGCCAGCGCGTCGTAGGGCGGACGGGTGTCCGGTGCGTAGTCCGGGACCGGCCCGTTGTCCCACACCGGGTCGGTCTCGGCGTAGGCGGGCGGTGGTGCCGGCTCCCCGACCGTCACCTCCATAGATTCCGTCCCGGCCGGTTGCTCGGCGGAGATGCGCCAACTGTCCGAGGCGAGCCTTCCGGTCATCCCGGACATCGTCAGCAGCGGCAGGTACCTCGCGTCGTGCTCGTTGCCGAGGTGGTCAGCCGCGTCCTGCTGCGCATCGTTGAGCGCACGGTGGAAGAGATCTCCCCACGGGTCCGGCAGCTCGTCGATGCGCCCATTCCTGGCGCGGTCGAGGGCCCGTCGCCACTCGCGCAGGCGGGTCCGGGCCTCGTACGACGGCAGCTCGTCGAAGGCGCGGTACGTTCGCAGCGCTCGCTCCCGCAGCCGGTCCGGTGCGGTGACGAGATCGCGCGGTTCGAGACCGACGACGTTGAGGAAACTCCGGAACCGGGTGTGGCTGGCCATTCCGGTGGGCAGGTCGCGGACGAGTTCGGCGTAGTCGGCCCAGGCCGCCGGACGGTCCAGTCCCAGGACCCGCAGCCGGGAGCGCATGGTCTCCACCCAGTGCTGCACCCCGGAGCGGGGGTTCTGCAACGCAAGCAGTTCCCGGGGGAACAGCGCGGCCAGGTGGACCGGTTCCGCGCCGAGCGTCGAAGCCGCGCGCAGCAGCGTCGACGGCCGCACCCCGATCCCGGCGGCCACCAGCGGGATCTCGTCTGGGACGCGGCGCACCGTCCGGGCCAGGCCGACCAGGTCGGTGCGCGCCGCGGCGTAGTCCTGCCCCCGCAGCTGCCCGGTCCGCGCGAGGATCGACTCCAGCCGGGCCGGATCGCGTCCGGCGGCGAACCAGTCGGGGCCGCCGAGTTCGTCCTCCCACTGCCGGATCCGCTCCGGGCCCAGCTCGTCGGTCCGCTCCGCGAGGTCGGCAGCCCACTCAGTCACCGCGTCGTGGGCGCGCCGCGGCTCACGGCGCAGGTCTGCGACGGAGGTGCCGCGCTGCTCGGCGAACCGCCGCAGGCTCGCCAGCTCGCCCGGTCCGACGTGGTGCCGGGCACCGAACCACTCCAGGTCCCCGGGCTCGAACCCGAGCTGGTCCGTCCAGGTCCGCACCGCGTGCGCGGCGACGCGTTCCGGGGTGGGCGAGGCCGACTGGCCGAGCCAGGACAGGGGGACCCGCAGATCCTGCGGTTCGACCCCCAGCCGGTCCGCGGTCCGGAAGACCACGCCGGGAGCGACCTGCCACGCCTCGGACATGTCCCGGACCGCGGGCGGAAATTCCCCGAATCGCTGCACTTCCTGCACGAAGTCCAACGCGGCTGCGGGGTCGAGTCCCATGCGGTCGGCGAAGTGCGCGAGCACGGCCGGCCCCGCGCCCGCCGGGAACTCGTCCTCCGGTCCGACGTCCAGCCGCCACCGGCTCACCGCGTCGCGCCCATGGTTCGCCCCGAGTTCGTTCGGGTGCGACACGCCGAAACCGTCGAGGTAGTCGCGGAACCGCGCCAGATCATCCGGGGAGACGTTCGACACGATGCCGTGGAACCAGCTCAGCTGCGCCGGTTCCATGCCGTGCTCGGCCAGCACGTCGGCCAGCGCGTTCGCCGCCACGGCCGGGGCCGGTTCCCCGTCCACCCGCGACCGGACTGCCTCGCCCCACTCCTGCCCGTCCAGCACGTCGAGGTGGTGCGGACGGATTCCGAGGTCTCGCGCCACGTCCGCGCGGAAGTCGGTGTCCGACCAGGCTTCGGCCCAGCCGCGCGAGGCCTCCCGCCACTGCCCCGCCAACTCGGCCAGCTCGACGTCGTCGAAGCGGTGGAGATCGACGAGCACCGCGTCCCCGTCGCTGTCGAAGTGCCCCCGGCTCCCCAGGAACTGGAGGAAGTCCTCCCACTGCGCCGGTGCGATGGAGTGGTGGTGCATCCGGGCGACGAACTCGCCGCCGACCTCGTCAAGGGTGACCCCCAGCGCGTCGAGGGCGTCAGCCACCTGGTCGTAGCCGTCCCCCAGCAGCGGCGCGAGTTCCCGCACGGTGCCGGGCTGCACGCCGAGCGTGCGCGCGCACTCGTAGAGGTGGGACGCGGGGATGTCCCACTCGTCGGCGAGTGCGGGGATCTCGCGCGGTATCCGGTCGAGGTGGACGCAGTAGTCGACGAGTTCGGTCATCTCCTGCGAGGCGAGCGTCGCCCCGATCCGGCGGGCCAGGTCCAGCAGACCGTCGGCGTCGAACCACGGACGTGCGGTGACGGGCTCGTGCTCGGCGTCGATGCCCAGCACGATGCGGGCCGGGTCGGTCCACCCGGACCGGAGCTGGTGCCGCACTCGGGCGGTAAGGTCCGGGTCCGCGGCAAGGTCGCGCGGCTGCACGCGCGCGGCGGCGAACGCACCGATGTCGGTGACCGAGGCTTCCGCCGTTTCCAGGGTTTCGCGCAGCCCCGGGTCGAGCGCGTCGAACCAGTGCTCGTCGAGCGTTCCCAGCGCCTCCGGGCCCAGGTCCACTCGCGCGAGCCGGCCGACCACCCGGCCGGCGGTGGCGGAGGGCGGCGTGCGCCCGTCGACCGCGTCGCGCAGCACGCTGCGCGCGGCCGGCAGCACCGCGGGGTCGACGTGTAGCCGCACCGCCACCCGGAACAAGTCGCGTTCCGGCACGCCGGCGCGCTCGGCGGCCGACCGCAGGGCCTCCTCGCGCACGACGTGCGGTCCGACGGCGAGGAAGTGGCCGACGAGGAGTCGTTCGTCCACTTCGTCCAGCCCGAGCCTCCTGGCCAGTGCCACCAGGTGCTCGGCCGCGTCGGGGTCCACGGCCGCCAGGCGCCGGAACTCCTCGGGGCTGGCGCGCAGGTGCCACCGCAGCACGGCGTCCCGCCCGGCCTCGGGTCCGAGGTCGCGCAGCTGGCGCGGATCGAGCCCCTGGTCCGCCAGCCAGCGCGAGAAGTCCGACAGCGCGCGGGGTCCCAGGTCGCGGACGGCTCCGGTGAACCACGGCAGGTCCGCGGGTGTCAGGGAGAACGGTGCGAGCCGCTCGCGCACCGCCTCCTCCCACAGGTCCGCGTCGGCGCGCGTCCGGTCGCGGCGCGCCGCGACCTCCACCGCGCGGGCCAGGTCCGCGTCTCCCGCGAAGATCTCCAGGTGTTCGCGGTCCACGCCGAACCGGCGCGGCAACTCCGCCCCTGGATCGTCCGAGCCCTGTTCGACGAGCGTGCGGGTCGGCGCGTCGAACCGCTGGAAGTCACCGGTTTCCGGGTCCACGAGCCGGAACTCGGTCTGCGACACGAGCTCCCACCGCAGCGGCACGACTTCCCCGTTCAGGCGGTGGTGTTCGGCGCGGCCGCTGGTCTCCGTGCGGTCGTCGAGGTGCACCTGCCCGAGCGGCGCTCCCTCGGGCGTGAACAGGTTCATTTGCTGCCGCACGACACGACCGTCGGCGTCCACCAGTGCGACCTCGCCCCGCTGCCGCCCGTGCAGCGTGGTGTACCGCCACAGGTCTCTCACCTGGTCGTAGCTGACCTCGAACCTGCTGTCCTCGCCCGCGTCAGGGACGCTCCCGCCGCCGGGGTGGCCCGCTGCCTGCCGCGGGGCGCGCTGCTCGGCTTCCCGCGCGCTGTACTCGGCGAACAGGGTGTCCGGGTCGTGGCCGAGGGAACGCAGGTTCTCCTCGGCCTGCCGCAACGCCTCCTGAGCTTCATCCAACCGCGCCTGGGCCTGCCTGCGGTGGCCGGTTCCCGTGCTCGACTCTCCCGGGTTGTGCAACGCCCGCCGGATCCCGGGATCGGCCAGCAGCCTGCTGAACTCGCTGCGGGCGCGCAGGTAGCGCTCCCAGGCTTCGATCCCCGTCCTCGAACGCGGGTCGGCCGGGTCGTGCAGGCCCAGGTCCTGGGCCCGCCGGGTCAGGTCGTCGACGCGGTCGGACACTCCCAACGGGTCGTAGTGCTCGTTGATCAGGTACCAGTCCGGGAGGTCGGGGGACTCGACGCCCATGACGTACTCGCGCCGGACTCCACCCGGGAACGACACCTCGCGTTCGTGCACCGCCCCGGCCCAGGCAGCCGGACCGAGCGTCGGGTTCAGGTCCACCCCGCCCGGAGCGTCGACGTCGTACCGCCGCTGGCCGTACGCCTGCCACCCTTCGGACCTCGTCGTGGCCACGTACATCGACTCGGTGTTCAGGTAGTGGAAGGAGCCGAGGTCGACGTCCGTGGTCCGCCCGCGCGCCACCGCCCACCGGTTCTCCGGATCCAGCGGAGCGAACCCCTCCTCGAAGATCGTGCTCTCCGGCCGGTCGTCGAACCGGTGCAGCAGGTCCGAGTCGGCCCGCCACAACGGCGACGGGGTGATCTCCTCCGGGCGCGGACGGTTCACGGCCGCCTGCAGCGGGTCGAAGCCGGGGCGCGAGGTCGGCGGGTGTGCCTCCACCGGGTGGACGGCGCCCGGAGACGTCCAGCCCAGGTACTCGCCATCCGAGGAGCGGTCGGAGGCGAGATCGGCCCGGTACCACCTGTAGCGCGCCTCGACTTCGCCGTCGTCGTCGACTCTGCGCTCCAGCTTCCCGACCAGCCGGGGCTGTTCGCCCTCCGGCACGACCTGGACGATCTCGACATCGCCGGTCTCCTGGTCCAGGTACCGCCACCAGTGGCCGTCCGCGCTGAGCTGCCGGATCCGCCCGTCCTCGGCCACCTCGGGTGCGCGCCAACGCTCGACCGGCGCGTAGGCGATGTCGGGGTCCGAGGACTCCTCCGGTGCGGGCACCTCGCGCGCGGGAGCCAGGTGCACGTTGGAGGACACCTGCTGGTCGACCGCCTCGCAGGTCTCCTTGTCGATCCAGAAGGTCCCATCCGGGGTTTCCACGCGGATCCGGGCCTCGTGGAGCCAGGCTGTTCCCAGGTGCACGCGTCCGAGTCCGTCGGTGAACATGAACCGACCCGTCCGCACGTCGTGCCCCACGGTCCCGTACGGCGTGTCCCCGTCGTGCAGCGCGAACGTCTGGTAGGCGAGGTGACGGTCCGCGCCGTCGTATTCCTGGAACCAGCCGGTGTCGGGGTCGGTGACCCGGAAGCGGCGGCCTCCGCCGGTCTCGGAGAACTCGACCTCCATCCCTTGGTCGCTGCCGTCCACGAACAGCCGGGCGGTGGGCTCGTCGCCCCGGAGATCGACGACCACGTGCCCGATCAGCTCGTCGCCCTCGACCAGGTTGACCCGTCGCTCCACCACGGTCCACTCGGCGTCGCGGCGCACGTACTCGCCCTCGCGGGGACCGCGCAACGTGGTCGTGATCGTCTCGTCGGTGCCGGGGACCGCCGTGGTCTCCTCCAGCCAGGCACGCGGTCCCGCCGGCGGCTGGTCCGGCGCACCGCCCACCCCGGGACCGTGCACCCGGCGGTAGTCGTCGACCCGCGACACCCACTCGCGCAGCGCCGCGTGGGGATCGTTGCCCCACTCCCGCAGACCCCGCTCCGCAGCGGCCACCGCGTCCTGGGCCCGGCGCCACTCCTGCTGCGTGTGCGCGGCGCCGGCCGACGAACCCGGCCGTCCGGCTGCGTACTGCGCCATGTTCTCCTGGTGCAACGCCTCCTCGTAAGCCCACCAGGCCCGCATGCGGGTCGCGGGCGCGTCCGTCCCGGGTGCCGGCCGGTACCCACCGGCCTGAGCCTCCAGGTATCGCTCCCAGTCCGCCAGGTCCGGTCCCAGGTACCACGTCGCGGGGGCGTCCAGGCCGTGGTTGCCCGTGCCGCGTGTCCGACCACCCCCGGTGGACGAGGACGGCTCACCGGCCGACTCGTGCGGCTGGACAGAGCGATCCTCGCCCTGACCGACCGGACCGGGTTCCGCAGAACCCATCCCAACAGCCGCCGACTCCTGCTGCCCCCGCACATCCGATACCCCGGACGGCCCCCGGCCGGAAGAAGGTGTTCTTGCCGTTCTGAACTGAGTCCCGGCCTCCTGCAGCAGGTCGTAGACCGCCTTCTGGCTGAGCTGGTAGCGCTCTTCCCTGGCCGCCAACGCCCGGGTGGAGAGACCCTCCTCCTCGTAAGCCTCCCGCAACCGCTCCGCCAAAGCCCCACGCTCCGCAGAACCACGCGCGGGAAGAGGCTTCCGCGCCACCGGCTCCTCGGCTGACATCTCCACATCCGCACCACCACCCGGACCCGACCAACCGGCATGGCCCCCGGGCGCACCACCGAAGCCACGCGGACGTGTCCCCGAACCCCGGTACAGATCCGTTTCCCGCAACTCGCGGGCCAGCCGCCGTGCGGCCTCCTCACCCTCACGCTCGAATCGATCAGCGATGGCGCTGAGATTCCGCTCGTGGGCATCACGAGCCGCACCAGCCTCGCCGGAACCGATACCGACGTAGTGCAGATTCATCTCACGAGCGATCTGGCGGGCACGCTCGATCGCCGACGGAACCTGGTCAGCAGGCCACTTATCCTTCTCCCACCGCGTCGGACCACTTCCGGCGGACGAGGACGGCTCTCCGGCCGCCCCCGACGGACCCTGCACATCCGATCGCACCGACAGCCCCCGCCCGGAAGACCCTCCCCCCGGCCTTCCCCTCGACCTGAGCTGAGTCCCGGTCTCGCGCAACAGCCTGCGGACCGTTGTTTGGGAGATCTGCTCCCTAACCTCCAAATCGATGATGGAAAGGCCCTCGTGCTCGTAACCGGTCCTCAACCGCGCCGCCAACTCCCGACGCTCCACCGAACCAGCCCCAGGCACAGACGAGGAACGGACCCCTGCCGGCCTCATACGAGTCCCGGCCTCCCGCAACAGCCTACGGACCGTTTCGTGGCAGATCTGCTCCTTAGCCGCCAACTCCTCGATGGTGAGGCCCTCGTGCTCGTAACCGGTCCTCAACCGCGCCGCCAACTCCCGACGCTCCACCGAACCAGCCCCAGGCACAGACGAGGAAAGACGCGCTGTCGGCCTCATACGAGTCCCGGCCTCCCGCAACAGCCTGCGGACCGTTTCGTAGGAGATCTGCTCCCTAGCCGCCAAATCGATAGTGGAAAGGCCCTCCCGCTCGTAACCGGTCCTCAACCACGCTGCCAACTCCCGACGCTCCACCGAACCAGGCCCGGGCACGGACAAGGGACGAGCCCGTGCCGGCCTCATGCGAGCCTCGGCCTCGCGCAACAACCCATGGGCCACGCCGTAGGAGATCTGCTCCCTAGCCGCCAACTCCCGGACGGAAAGGCCTTCCCGCTCGTAACCGGTCCTCAACCGCGCCGCCAGCTCCCGACGCTCCACCGACCCCGGTCGGGGGACTCTCTGTCCCTCGGCCCCGCTCGAACCAGCACCCTGCTGACCGCCGCCAACAGGACCGGGCTCCCCCGGGACGGCAGCGGCGAACGAGTCACCCTCGACACCCGGCACAACCTCGCCGACCTGGCCGGCGGCAGCCCGATGACCACCGGCATCCTCGACGAGCGGCTGACCGGTGGCGGCATCCGACACCCGCACCGACCCGTCGGCCGCGACCTGTCGCACCCACCTGTCGTCCTCGCTGAACTGCACCAACTCGCCGAGCAGCGCGACTGGTTGCGCCCAACGCACTCCGTGGTCCACCAACATCGCCGGCACACCCGACGACCGCCCGGACAACACCGCATCGGGATCGTGCAACACCTGCTGCGTGACCGGCCCCAGCACCAACCGCCCCACCGGGGACTGCACCACGAGAGCCGACTCGTCCTCGGCCCACGCCCCCCGGTGCACCGCTCCGGTCACATCGGCGAACACCGCCTGCCCAGTGCGGAAGTCCTGTTCCAACCAACCCACACGCCGCCCGGACCCGTCACCCAGCACGATCCCCGATCGTTGCCCGATGAACTCCCGCGACGAAGCGTCGAACCCGAAGAAATCGCCCGTGACCGGATCCACCAAGCGGAACTCGGCGTCCGACACCGGCTCCCAACGCCACACCGCGGCGGAACCGTCCGGGGCGCGCAGGACTGCCTCCCGTGAGACCCGGTCCACGACCGCGAACCCCAACGGCTGCCGCGCAACGTCGAGCAGAGTCATCCCCTGCTCCACCACCGCACCGGTGGAGTCGTACCGCACATAGTCGTCCGAGCCCCACGCATGGGCAGCAGCCGAACCCGAGGACTCACCCGGCCCGCCTTCCGACGGGAACGCCGCGTCCCCCGGCGCACCCCCGAAACGACGCGGATGCGTCTGCCAACCCTCGTACAACCGTTGGGAATCACGCAGCTCCCGCGCGAACCGCCGTGCGGCCTCCTCGCCGTAGCGCTCGAAGTGGTCGGCGATGGCGTTGAGATTCCGCTCGTGGGCCTCCCAGCCTTCCGGGGCGTACCCGACGTGCCCCAGCTGTTCCTCGCGGGCGATCTCCCGCGAGCGCCGGTATGCCTCCGGGAAGTCCCCTTCGCGCCACTTGCCCTTGTCGAACCGCGTCCGGCCCGTCACCGCTGCATGCGGGGCGTAGTGCTCGTTGACCAGGTACCAGTCCGGTTCATCCGGATCAACCGCGCCCATGATGTGCTCGCGGCGGATACCGCCGGGGAAGGCGATCTCGCGCTCGTGCGGGTGGTGCACCGCCGGCCCGAGAGTGGCGTTGACGTCGATGCCGCCGGGCGCGTCGATGTCGTAGCGGAAGTCGCCGGGCTCCGACCAGTTCGGCGTGCGCGTGGTGCTCACGTACGTGGCCGGGATTCCGGTGGTGTGGTGAGTGAAGGTCACCAGGTCGACCACGTTGTCCGGGAAGTCCGGGATCGGCCAGCGGTTGTCCGGGTTGCGGGGGCGGAACCCGGTTTCGAAGATCTCCTCCACCGGTCGGTCGTCGAGCCGGTGCAACAGCTCGGAGTCGGTTCGCCACAGCGGCGCCGGGGTGAGCACGTCGGGGTCGGGCCGCTCGACGGCGGCGTGCAGCGGGTGGAAGCCGGGATTCGCGCTCGGCTGGTGCTCTTCCACGGGATGGAGGCCGCCGACGTCCGACCGGCCCACCCAGACGCCGGCCGGGGTCTGCCGGGAGGCGAGGTCGACGCGGTACCAGTCGTAGCGCGGTGCGACGACGGGCGGGTTGCCTCCACGTCCCGGGGCCTTCACCTCGCGCACCAGCCAGCCGACCAGTTTGGCGGGCCCGTCGACCGCCTGCACGATGCTCACCTCGTCGTTGCGGTCGACGACTCGCCACCACCGGCCGTCCGCGCTGAGCTGCACCAGCTTCCCGTCGTCGGTCGCGGCCCACTCCACCGACCAGCTCTCGGCGGGCGCGTAGTCGACGTCCCGGTCGAACGACCACCGCGGAGCGCTCTGCTGCGACGACGGGGCGAGGTGCACGGCGGTGGACGTCGTCGGGCGATCCTCGTCCGTGCGGTCCTTGACGACGCCGCTTCCCGGGTCGACCACGAAGTATCCGTCCAACGCCGGCAGCGTCACCGTCACCAGACCGTCGTCGTCGACCTGCCCGCGTCCCCGGTGAATCCGTCCGAGGCCGTCGGTGAACAGGACATCATTGGTGCGCATGTCACGCCACACCCGGCCCCACGGCTCGTCCGATTCGGAGCTGGTCATACCGAAGCACTGGCGCACCGCCCGGTGGGTGGCCGCGTCGAAGTCGTGGTAGTCACCGGTGTCGGGATCCGTCAGCCGGAACCACCGGTCGGCGCCGTCGCCGCCGGTCGCGTAGTCCAACTCGACCAGCTCGCCCGGTTCGTCGACGTCGTGGCCCAGACGCGCTGTGGTGCGGCCGTCGCGGTGCTCCAGCACGAGGACGCCGGCCTCGTCGAACTCGTCGAAGAGGGTCAGCCGTTCCTCGACGACCGCGCCCTCGACGAGCAGGCGCTCACCGATGCGGTGCCCGACCGGCGTGGTCGCGTCTTCGCCGGTCGGCTGGTCGGACCGCGCCGCCAGCACGCGCGGGTCGTCGGCTTCCAGCGAGGTCGTGCGGAACGCGTTGCCGTGGGCCGCTTCGTGGTCCAACCAGTCCCCGGTCCGGAGGTCGTCCGGGCCCCACAGCTCGTGGTAGCGGGCGAACCAGTCGGTGCGGTACTGCTCGGCCAACCGGTCGAGTTCGGTGCGGTCCAGCGCCCTGCCGGTGCTGAGCACGGCGAATTGGTCACCGGCCCGCGACAGCGCGGGCGCGGCCTCCGCCTCGAACGCGAAGTGGGCGTCGAGCCCGCGCAGCAGGCCGTGCCGCTCGCGCCGCCAGGCCGCCATCCGCTCGGCGATCGTGCCGGGCTCGCCGAAGACCCGGTCGGCCGCCTCGCCGATCCGGGTCCGCAGCCCGCGGCGGACCCGGTCGACCTCCTCACCGGACAGCTGCCGGTCGCGCCGGCCACCACTCCAGTCCGCGAGGGCCTCGGTCAGCTGCCGGTGCACGTCCGCGACCGCGACGGACCTCGCCTGCGCGAGGACGACTTCGGCCTGCAGCCGTTGACCGTCGAGCAGTTCCGCGGTGGCGCGCTCCCAGCCGGCAACCCGGTCCGATTCGTCCACAGCGGAGTCCGCTCCGAAGGCACGGCGGAACTCCGCGTCGACGCGGTGGGCCAATCCCACTCCCAGGCGGGCGCGGGCCGCGGCGTCGGGCTCGCGCAGGGCGGTGCCGAAGGTCTCGGTGAACTCGGCCCCGAACCTGGTCTCGGCGTCGCGCCACGCGCCGGCCGCGGCGTCCGCCGCGTCGAGGGCGCGGCGCACCGCCGCCTCGCGCGCGGCCTGCACCGCGAATCCGCGTGCCAGCCGGGCCGTTTCCTCCTCGAACGCGCGGTTCCAGGTCTCCAGTGCGTCATGCGCCTCGGTCGGCAGGTGCCGCGCCGATTCGGTGGAACCGAAGACCTCGCCGAACCGGTCGTCCAGGGCGGCGTGGTATTCGCGCCGCAGCTGGCGCAGGCTGGCCGCCGACAGCGGCTCCGCGCCCACCAGCAGCTCCTCGGGCAGCCCCTGGCGCGCCTGTTCATCGTCGCGCCAGGAATCGGCCAGCCGCGCGAACTCGCGCTCGGCGTGCGAGCGCGCAGTCTCGTAGCCCGCGCGCAGGTCGAGATCCTGGAACAGCTGCCGCGTCATGTCGTTCAGCTCGGCCTCGGCCGCCAGGGCCTGTTCCCGCGCGTCCTCCGGGCGGTGGAACAGACGGCGCACCCGTTCCTGCGCCTGCTCCTCGAACCGGGCGCGCGCGTGCTCGCGGAGCCGCGCCGCCGACTCCGGCGACAGGTCGAACTCGAACGGCACTCCGGAAGCCCCGGTCACCTGGTGCCGCCACGTGGTGAACGCGCTCTCGAAGCGGCGCAGGGCTCGCGCGACGGCCGCCTGGCGCACGGCCTCCACTCCGAAGGAGTCGTGCAGCCCGGCGAAGCCGGTGTCCTCCCCCTCGTGCACCCGCTGGCGCTCGTTCTCGCGGATCCGGCCCAGCACGTCGTCCGGCAGATCCGGGTTCTCCCTCGACCACGCCTCGAACTCCGCGTCGAACCGCGCGTCGGTCTCGGCCCGCCGAGCGGCTTCGCGTTCGGACTCGGCGAATCGGGCATCGTAGTCCCGGTGCAGCTCCCGTTGAGCCTGCTGCCACCGCGAGGCCCGGGCGTCGGAGGCGGCGCCGTACGACGGCGCGTCGACCAGTTCCGGTTGCCGCGACGGGGCATCGTCAGCGGAGTCCGAAGTGGACTCGTTGTGGTGTTCGGCCGGCGGGCCGCTCCGGTCCCCGAGCTCCGCGGTGCTCTCGCCGTCCGGAGCGGAATGCGCGGACGCCGCAGCAGACGGTTCCCGCTGGTCCAGCCGCACGACCCCCAGCGGGTCCCACTCACCGCTGCGGCGTTCGGACGCCTGCTGCGACGTGCCTTCGCCGTGGTCCTCCTCGGGCGTGCCCGGCTCCGCCGGCGGTTCCAGCCCCAGCTCGCGCAGGCCGGCCGCATCGGTGCGCAGCACCGCGCCGCCCGGCTCGTGCACCGCGCGCGGGTTCGTCCAGTTCGCGGGCACGTTGCTGCCCCGGTACTCGGGGGTGATGGTCCAGCTGACATCGCTCTGCACCAGGTAGACCGGGCCGACCCAGGTGTGCATGTCCTCGGTGAGCGTGCCACCGACCTCGTGGGTGTCGGTGACCTTCTGCTCCGCCGCCGGGCCCTTGATCATGGCTTCGACGGTCAGGCGTCCCATCTCGCCGGGGGTGTTCGCGGCCGGGTTGGTGTTCCACAACTCCCCGACGAACGCGAACCGGCTGGACAGGCCGCCCGCCAGGGTTGTCTCGCGTTCGGTCCGGAGCTTGTCGCCGGTGGTGTGCTTGGTTTCGAAGGAACCACCGTCGGCCCCGACGCGGACGACGCGCGGGTTGTGCATCCGCGCGTGCACGGTCACCGAGTTGATCGGTGAGTGGTTGAGCAGGCCCGCGTCGAGATAGCCGTCCGAACCGAGGCCGTTGATGCGGTAGCCGTCCTCGCTGGTGGCTTCCCGGAACGCCGACGACAGCGCGTTCCGCGTGGTCATCGCCGAGACCCGGTGCCGGGTCGCCGTCGCCCCCGGCGGCAGTGACGGGGTCGCGGGGCCCTCTTCCCCGCGCGGACCGCCGTCGAGCACCGCGTCGATCTCGGCCCGCACCCGGTCGGTGCGAACGGACACCCGACTCGACGCGGGCAGCCGGTGCGTCGGGGTGTCCCATCCGCCGGTGGCCTGTTGCGGCACCGGCGGTTGCGTTTCGGAGAGGGGTAGCGCGTCGTGCTCGGGCACGGACTGCCGGACGGCGTCGGTGATGGTTCCGAGGTCCACCCGGTCGACGAGCTCGGCGGTCGTCGACGGGAAGTACCGGTCGAGCAGGCCCAGCGACAGGGTTTGCGGAAGCCTGCCCCACCCTGCGGTCTTCTCGATGGTGAGGGTGAGGTTCAGGTCGTGGGAGAACGTCACGGTGGCGCCACCGTGGTCGCCGCCGTGCTCAGTTCCCGCGGTCCTCGTGCGTTCCGCGGTGTCCTTCCTCGTCGCACTGCCCTCCCCGACGCCTGCGGGCCCGGGGTTGCGCTGGACCTGCGCGTTGGGCTGAGCGGAGAACGCCCCGTGCAACTGCCCGGTCTCGGTCCTGGCGGTGTCGTCGCGTTGGACCTCCTCTCGCGCGGTCTTGGACTGCTCGCCCAGCTCCCACCGGTCCGAGCGGCCCACCGGCGTGCCCTGCCCTTGAGTGCCGCGCAACGTGAGGGTGATATCCGTGCGCCCCAACGGACCCGCGTAGTGGTACGTCGTGCGGATGCCGCCGCCGACGATGTCGGAGTACAACGCGTCCAGGCCCTTGGGGGCCAGCGCGGGGAAGAACCGGGCATGCACCGCGGAATCCACGCGCCCGACGCTGGGATCCACCAGCAAGTCGCGCAGGGAGGATGCGGCGTCGGCCACCTTCCGGTACAGCGACTGGACGAAGCTCTGCCGGGCGGGCTCGGGGATCTGGTCCGGGCCGAGTGCGGCGAGCGCTTCCTCGATGCGCCCGACGAGGTTCCGGGTGACCTCGGGGCGCACGCTGATCCAGCCGTCGCCGAACGCGGCGTAGGGGGGCGCTTCGAAGCGGCCCCCTTCGAACACCGGAGCCAGGTCCGCGGCCGGCTGGTCGATGTGCCACGTGACGTCCTGCGGACCGCCGACCCGGTGGATCTGGTCGGCCGGGACCCACACGCGCACCGCGTCGCTCTTGTCGACCTGCGAGTGCGTCCATGCCGAGCTGCTGTACACGTCGCCGACGACGGCGGCGATGTGCTCGGTGTTGCGTCCACTGAGGACGATGCTGGCGTCGTAGGAGACGAGGTAGGCGGGTCCGGTGTAGGTGCGGACGCGCGAGCTCTCGTGCTGGTGGCCGACCGACGTCCCAGCGCCGGTCTGCTCGGTGCGCGTGTTTACGCCTTGCGGCACGGCGGTGCCGGAGGCGTTCATCCGCATGTTGGAGCGGACGTCCAGGGTGCTCTCGCCGGTGTGCTTCGCGGTCGTGCCGTGGCTGGTGCCACCGGTGTTCTTCGCGGTGAAGGACAGTTCGATCCGCTCGGCGCGGTCGAGGACCTTCGGGTTGCTCAACGTGGTCCGCAGGGCTGCCTCGCCGAGGCTGTCGCTGTACCCGGTGAGCAGCTCGCCCTGCCGGTAGCGCTCGACCTGGACTCGATAGGTACCGGTCACCGCGCGGTCGAGGTTGGCCGCGACCTCAGGAGCCGAGGTGAATCCGTGCACCCGGTTGGTGGCGAGCACGCTGTCATCTCCGAGGTGCTGCAGCGGGTCGTCGGCGGCGGCCTCGTCTCCGAGCCCGTCGAACGCCTTGACCTCGCGCAACACCTGCTGGGTCAGGCCGCGCGGGAGGTCCAGGCTGTGCACCGCGTAGTCGTCGGGCAGCGACGCTGGGCGCCAGCCCTCCGGCCGCGCAGGTTCGCCCCCGAACACCTGTCGGAAGCGGCCGGGTTGCGGGTTCTCGGCAGGCGTGCCACCGGGCGGGCGGGTCCCGGCCGCGACCTGGACGGTGACGCGGTCGTCGTCGGCGAGGTGGTCGATGCGGCCGTTCGGGCCGAACACGTCGATCTCGTAGTGCACTTGCTGGCTGTACTCGTGCAGGTTCGCGGCCTTCCACGACGCGGTGCTCTCGTACCCAGCCGTGATCGTCGAGGTATGCTCTGAGTCGCCGAACTTCTTCGTGTACGTGCCGGAGACCTGGACGGTGCGGACACCGTCCCGACCGGTCGGCACCGCCCCGCCGAACCCGCCGCTTCCCAACCAGTTCCCCCGGGCGGTCGTGGTGTGCTCGTCCCCGGTCGCCGCCGTGAGCTCGCTCTTGAGTTCGCCGCGCACCGGGACCGGTCCGGACTCGTACTGCCCCGGGGTGGCGCGCAGGCGCACCCACACGTGCTCGGTCGACCGCGACGTCCCGACGTGGGTTTCCCGTTCCAGCACGAAAGCCCAGCCGTCCCCGGCTAGTTCGGTGGCGTGCGCGGCGAACGACTCGGGGGTGACGAGCGCGTTCACCCGCTCCGCGTTCCGGCTGACCAGCGGGCGTTGATGGGTGGTCTCCCCGTCGCCCGGCAGAGCGGTGCCGCCGAGGATCCGGGTCAGGGCGCGAGCAACCCGGTCGACTCCGCCGAAGCGGATGCGCCCCGCTCCGAACACGCTCAACGGCGAGATGGTGGCCAACGGGTTCGGCGTCGGTCCTCGCTGATCGGCCTGCGCAGGAAGCTCCGCCGCGGCGTGGCCCGGAACCTGTCCGACCCACCCGCTGTTCTCGGCGTCCTCGCCGATCATCCACGCGGTCCCGGCCGATTCCGCGCGTTGCGGCGGGACGTCGAAGGACTCGCCGGTGTCGAGGGTCACGCGGACCCGGTAGTCCATCCCGGTGCTGAACCCGCGCACCGGCCCGGTGCTGGTGTGCTCCGTCGCCGCCAGCGTCGCCCTGGTGTTCTTCGCGGTGTGCTGGTCGCTGCCGCCACCACCGATCTTGCCCTGCACGGAAACGTCCCCGCGGGCACCGAGCGAGAAGCTGCCCTCCGCGTTGGGAAAGGCCATCGCGACGCCGCCGCCCGAGCGGACGTCGGTGGCCTGCTTGGCGGTCTCGGATGCCGTGTGCTCGGTCCTGGCGCCGGTGCTGTGGACGACCGCGGTATCGGCCACGCCGTGCAGCGGCCGTGGTGATCGCGGAGTGGCCTCCACCTGGACGGTGGCCGTGCGAGTCCGACCGTGGTGCTGGTACTCCAGTGTCGTCGAGACCGCCCGTCCGGCGAACAGGTCCTTCGACCGGATCGACAGACCATTGCCGCTCACCATGTCGCGCAGCGCGGTGCGGGCTGCCGTGCCTATCTCCGCGAGTTCGCTTCGCAGCGCGGAGTTCTGCGGAAGCGCCTCGACGACCCGGGTGAACAGCTCGGGCTGCCCGCTGAGGTGAGCGAACAGAACCTTCTCCGAGTGCGGGACCGGGCCCTCGACCGCGGGTTCCGCTGCCGGGGCCGCCTCCCGCACCGAGTCGGCGACGGACAGCTCCACCTCGGAGGTCGCGGTCCCGGCGCGCACCAGGGGTGCCTCGCCGCTGCGGGTCGCGGTGATCTCGTACCACAGGTCGTGCCTGGTGGTGTGCAGGTCGCCTTCCGGAACCACCGACGAGGAGTGCTGAACCCCGGTGTCTGTCCGGGACGACCAGCTCGGGGTGGTGCTGGCGTTGATGGCGGTGTTGGCCTCCACCACGGACATCGGGTTGTGTAGCCCGGTGCCGAACATGCCGGTGAGGCCGACGCCCTTCTCCCGGCGCACTCCCGACGCGATGCTGTCGGAGGTCGTGCCGTACTCGCCGGAGGCGGCCTCGATGTCGTTGTCGCCGTCGAGCACCGCGCCGCCGCGATGACCGGGGGCCGCCCCGCCGATCGAATGCGCCTCGCCGACGGGCCGGGCGCGCACGGTGACCTCAACGCCGTCGGCACCGTGCCCGAGGGACGAGATGACGCCTTCTCCAGTGAGCGAGGGGAAGTTCTTCTGCAGCTCGGCGTTGGAGAACGCCGCCTGGAACACCTCCCGCGCTTGCGGGGAGACGCCGAGTTCCTGGAGGGCGCCGTCGAGGTCGATCCGCAGGCCGCCGCCGTCGACGCGCACGGCCGCGGCCAGGTTCAGCGACAGCAGCTCACGCATCCGTAGGGTGCGCGGGGCTGACGGGGGCTCCGGCGCGGCAGCGCCGGGATCCGCCGGAGTCATGTCGATCGCGACGTGCGCCGGGCGGTCGCGCACGACGGCCGCCGGGGGCTGTTGCGGCGGAGTCGGAGTGGACCGGGGCGAAGCCGTGCGTTCGGTCGGCGGGGTTGCGTCGGCGGTGGGGGAACCGCTCGACGATGTGGCCTGCTGGGGCGCGCTGCTGCCAGTGGTGGACCTGACCGGGTTCGCTGCGGGAGTGCCGCTCGAGGTCGCCACGTCCGGCGTGCTCCGGTCGGTGGTCGCCTCGCGCGGTGTTCCGGAGGTGGTGGGCACTGTGGATGCGTTTTCCGACGACGAGGTCGTAGGCACCGTCGGCGAGGTGGTGCGCGGCTGCCGGTCGAAGCCGGTGCCGCGCGGGCTCTCGGCGTGGCCTGCCTGCACGGCGCCCGGCTCGCGGGTCACCACCGATGACGGCGGTTGCGGCTGCATCACCGGCGGAGGGGCGACGGTGCTGCTGCCCTGCTGGGCGTGTTCAGACGTCGGGTTCCCTTCATGGGCGACGGGTGCCGATGCAGCGGTGGTGTGCGGTGCCGGGATGGTGCCCGCACCCGCGTGCTCCTGGGTGGCGGACGAACTCGGTGCGTGCTCGGTCGTGGATCCCTGAGCAGTGACGCGCGGCTGGTCGGTCTCAGAACTCCGACCAGTGACATGCGACTGCCCAGTCCCAGAATCCTGACCCGAAACGTGCGACTGCTCGACCGCGGGTCCACGCGTGGTGTGCGGGTCGTGCACGGACTCCTGGTGCTCGGTCGGCTCGCCGCCATCGGTGGAGTGCCGGATCGGGGTGCTGGAATGCGTCGTCGAAGCAGAACTGTCCTGCGTGGATGCGCTGCCGGTACCGGACTCGGATTCGTTCCCGAGCGCTGCTGGGCTCCGCATCTGGTGCCCCTGCGCGTGCTCGTGTCCCGTGACCGGATGGTCCGCGCCGGGCCGAATCTGGTCGCTGCTGGACAAGTCCTGTGTGGACACGTCCGCGTCGTGCGATTCGGTCTGCTGCTGCGGCGAAGTCTCCACGGCGGATGGCTGCTCGCCCGGAGCGCGTCCCGGAACCGTACCCTGGTGGGCCACCGGTTCGGTCTGTCCCGACGACGTGGCCACCGGAGTCGCGGTGTCCTGCACGCCGCTCGTATCCCGGGTGACTGCCTCCGCATCCCCGGCGCCGACGTGCTGCGCCGTCGACGGTTCGCTGGCCTCCGATGGAGTCGTGCCCTGGTGAGTCGCCGGGACGGTCTGCTCCATCTGCTCCGACGAGGTCGTTTCGCCTTCCCCGGACGTGGCCGAAGCTGCCTCCTGTCCCTGCTGCGCCGTCTCGACCGAAGACGACGTCGCCACCGGGGACTCGGAGTCCCGCGCCCGGTCGGACTCCGTCTGGACCTCGGTGTCCACGGGTCCGGCCGACTGCGTCACCGGGGCGGTGCTCTGCACGGCCGCGCCGTCCGCGGAGACGTCGGTGCCGCGCGCGGCGTCGGCAGCGTCGGCAGCGGACGCCGGTGCGTGGGAGGTGGGTTTGCCCCCGCCGAGACGGCTGAAACCGCCCGCCATCGCTGAGGAGAACGCGTAGTTGTTCAGGCTGTCCTCGCCCAGCGCCGCGTCGCTCGCGGCGGCGGCGCCGTACCCGGCGGCGCCCTGGGCCGCCGCGCCGACCGTCGCCCCGGCCGCCTGCCCGGCGCGGGTGCCCAACGCCTCCTGCGCCGCCTTGCCGAGCGTGCCCCGCATCGCCGCGCGGCCGAGCGCATCCGTCCCGCTCTGCACGAGGCCGCCACCGACACCGCCGAAGGCGCTGCTGACCGCGGCCGCGGCAATGCTCTGGGTGTCCCACCCCTTGCGCTGCCCCGTCGCCTGCTGGATGCCCTGGACCACGACATCGGTGCCGGTGCCGAGCACCTCACCAACGGCGACGTTGACCGCGACGTTCTTGGCGATGTTGGCCACGACGCCCCGGATGATCGCCCCGATCGCCACGCGGGCCGTCGCTACGACACCGGCGGTGATGGCTCCGCCGACGATCGGGATGGCGGTGGCCAAGAGCGACGCGGCGACGAGGCCGAGCTGGATGCCGATGCTGATCTTGGCCTTCTGGATGTCGGCCGCGGCGTTGCGCGCCTGGTCCGACAGCTCCTGGGCGGTCTGCTTAAGCTGCGCCAGGCCGTCGATGACCGAACCTTCGGCATAGCCGCGGTAGGCGTCGGCGAGCTGGCCCCGCATGTGCTGCGAGACGCCGTTCGCCGAGTCCCGCACCGCGGTCTCCAGCTCCTCGATCGCCCGGACCATCCCCTCCCAGTGGTCGGCGATCCGGTTGAGCCCGTCCTGGTCCCCCTCCGGCCAGGACTGACCGCCGACGACTTTGAGGGCATCCTGCAACTGCGGGGGAAGATCACTGGGCATAACCGCGTTCCTCGGAGTTCAGCGAAAGGCGGACGTCGGAGATGCTTGGCTAGCTACCGGCCAGGCTGCTCGGGTTGAGCCGCGGCGGCCCGCACGTTCTCGGCGTTGATCTCGTCCTGCTTCTGGAGCGCGTCCACGGATTGCGGCAGCACTTGTTCGGCCACCTGCCCGAGGTTCTGCCCAATCCTGGCGAGGCCGTCCAGTTCGGACGCCGACTTGGGCGAGTAGCTCTCCTCGAAGGTCTTGCCGATCTCGTCGTCGCCCCAGCAGCCCTGCTCGTTGCCCAGTTTGGTGCGCAGATCTCGCAGGGCGTTCTCGAACTTGTGCACGGCGTCGGCAAGTTTGCCTGCGTCGTCCTTGACGCCGGGAGCGTTGAGGTAGGTTTCGTCGGGCATGGCGGTGTCCTCCCGTGTTTCAATCGGTTCTGCTGCGGTCCCAGCCGTCGTCGGCCTCGTCGGTGCGGCGGTCGCCGCGCGCCGCCAGCGAGTTCTCCAGCGCCGGGCGCATGATCTGGCCGAGCGTGTCGGACAGGTCGGCGGCGCCGGTCATCATCCCGGCGATGTCGATGTCGCCCAGCGCATCGGTCGGCATGAGTTCCTGCATCTTCCGCGCGCCCTGCGCCCGCCCGTCCTGCAACGTGCGCAGCAGGACGTCGGCGAGCTCAGCGGGCGCCGTGGTGCGGTAGGACTCGTTGAGAAACCGGATCGAACGGGGCTCGCCCTGTCCGTCGAACTCCATGGCCACCGCGCGGTCGGACGACTCGACCCGGATCGTGGTCTCAGCGATCTGCCGTTGGAGATCGGCCAGCCTGGCCTGCTGCTGCTCCAGCGCCTCCAGCGCCGGCCCCAAATCGAACGGCGGCCGTGCCGCGTCGGAACTCATCAGGACTTGTCCTCCCTTCGGACCTCGCGTCCGAGTACTCCGGTCAATCCGACACCGGCCTCCCAGGTCTCCGGGTCCTCACGCTGGGCGACGTTGCGGTCTCGCTCTTGGTGGCCGGTCTCCTGCTGTTCGGGCTGGCCGCCCATCGTGCGGGGATTCATCGGCGGAACCCCGCTGTGCGACGCGGTCCCCGCCACCTGACCGGACGCTGTGGCCGGGTGTGCGGTCGAGGCCGTAGACGGTTCCGAGGGGACTGACAGTGCGCTGGCGTCACTGCGGACGCCAGTCGGCGGCGGAGGTGCCACGCCGCCCGCCGACACCGGCGCGCCCAGGTGGAGGCGCAGCGCGGAAGCACCGCCGCCCACCGCCGCGGCGGTGGGGGATCCAGCCGCGGCAGCAGGTGCGGACGGTGCCGACGGGGGCGTGGCGGGGGGCGGGGCCGGAGCGGTGTCGGGGATCCGCTCGGCCCCGGTCTCGGTGGCAGCGTAGTGCTGCGCGGTGCTCAGGCTCCGCATCGGATTCTCGTCCTCCGCGGACTCTTCGCTGAAGGTGCGGACCACGTCGTCCTGATCGCGGTGCCCGTGTCCGGTCTTTCCTCGGTGGTCGTGGGGGTGCTTGGAGTCGTCTCCGGAGTCCCCGTCCTCGCCGCTGGCACCGTCGTAGTCGTCCGTGTCGCCGTGTCGCTCGGACGACGTTGCCTGGTGCGACTTGCCGGACTCGTCGGAACCGCGCTCGTCGCCGGGCTCCTCCGAGCCGTACTTCCCGGAGTCTCCGTCCGCCTGGGAGCCCTCGGATCCGTACTTCCCAGTCTCGTCCTCTTCCCGGGAATCCTCGGAACCGTGCGCGTTCTCCTCGAAAGCGTTCTGCTCCTCGTCCTGGCGACGCTTCTTCTCGTCCCGCTTGCGCTTCTCCCGACCGATCACCGCTGCGGCGGGCAATGCTCCGGCAGGCAGCACCGAGCTCCAGATCGAGCCCGCTGCTTCGGCGCCGTCCGATGGCATCTCGATGCCCACGGACGACTGGTCTTGTTGCTCGGCGTGCTGCTGACCCTCCGCACCAGTGGCGACGGGGCCTCGGCCGTCGTCTTGGCGCGCGCCGTCGGCGGCCCCAGCGCCGTCAGCGGCGGTGCTGACCGTCAGCGCCGATCCGCCCGCGGCACCGCCGGTCGGCTCGGCGGCGTCCGCCGCGCGGCCAGTCTGCGCCGTTTTCCGATCGCCGTTGTGCAGGGTCTGGTTTTCCGGCGGTGCGCGGAACCTGCCGCCGACGCTGCTGTAGGTGCTGCCGAGCCGTCGCAGCACCTCTTGCGCCCGGGCGTCCTGCTCTGCCTGGGCCGCCTGCGGGCCAACGCCGGGTGCCGTGCTCGCCGCGTCCCGCTGGGCACGGAGGTCGTCGACGTCGCGCTTGGCTTCTGCGACCGCGTCGCCCAGCTCGGTGAGCAGGTTCGCGTAGCTGGGTTCGGCGAGCGCGTCCACGCTGTGGCCGATGCGGCGCAGCAGCTCCTCGGCCGCGCCCGAGAACGCCTCGAAACCCTCGCCCTGCCAGGCCTGTTCCAGGTGCCTGAGCCTGCCGCGGAAGTCCGCGGACACGGTGCGCAGCCGTGCGGCGGTGCGGTCGAACCGCTGCGCGGCGTCATAGAAGGACTGCGGATCAGCGTGTGCCAGCGCCTGAACCGCGCCGTCCACATCGGCCGGCCCGCCGTCCCCACCAGGTGAACGGGAATCCTGGCCGGTCGCAGAGGACGTCATGTTGACCCCACCTTCCGTCCATTGCCTGTACTCGTATCCGCGCCCTGTGACGGGCCAGGACTCCCTCACGCCTCGGCGGTGCGGGCGGTGGCCGCGATCCCGCCGACCAGCTCCCGCCGCAGTGCCGCGACGGCGGCGCCGTTGTGCTGGTCGGTGTGCTGCAGGTCCGAGGCGAAGCTGCTCAGGCGCACCGACAGCTCACGGAAGGTCCTCTCGAGCCGCTGGCAGTGCGCGACGAAGCCGTCCCGCCGCTCGGCGAGGAGATCCTGCAACCACCGGCCCTCGGGGAGGTCACCGGCGGCCGTGACCGCCGCGCCGAGTTCGGCGCACTGGGCGCACTCGTCGGCGATCCCGGCGACCGCCGCCGCGACCTTGCCCATCTCGACGACGTCGATGCGCATCGTTGCGATGTCCGCCATCACCGATCACTTGTTGAACTGCGCGGCCAGCTGGCCGTCCTTGGCTTTGAAGTCGTTCGCACCGGTGTCCACCGCCCGCGTCAGATCCGTCAGGATCTGGTTCATGCCCTCGAAGGCCTGGTGGATCTGGTTGGCGTTCTCGTTGTAGGCGTTCGCCGCCTCCGCCTCCCATCCGGACAGCAGCGTCTTCGTCTGGTTCGCCATCTGCTCGATGCCCTGCTGGAGCCGATTGGTGACGTTGCGCATCTCGTCCACACCGGACTGCAGGATCGCGTACTGGTACTGGATCTCGTCGGCCATGCGTGCTCGTCCTCTCGTTGCGTGCGGTGGTGCGGCCGATCGCCGCGACTACTGGCTCGAGCCGTGGAGGAAGCCGGACATCCCGGGAGTGGAGCCGCCTCCCGCCCGGCGAACCTGGCTGGCGATCTCCTGGTCGCTGGCCTGGTACTGGGACGCGGACTCCCGGATCGTCGCGGCCATCTCGCGGAGCCTGGTCTCGACCTGCTGGCAGCGCGCGTCCCAGTCGACGTGGACCTGCTGGAGCTCACGGATCATGTCGCCCCGGTTGCCCCCCGCCAGCGTGGTGATCTCCGAGGTGAGCCGGTTCCGCTCCCCCTTCACGCCCTCGGCGACCTCGTCGTGCTGCTTGGAGATGCTGTTGAGCTGCTCCGGCGTCAGTTTCGTCTGGTTGGGCATTCGCAGACCTCCCGTGTCGGTTCTTCGATCGCGCGTGTTCAGCACACCAGTTCCGGGGCTGGATCGGTGCGGGTGCGGCGCCCACCCGGGCGTCCCGCAGGGGTTTGCTTCATGAGGCCGGGCCGCCCGGATGCTCCTGCGCCGCAGCAGAGGGGTCCAAGGCCGGACCGGTGGGCAGCAGGGCCAGCAATTCGGCGGGCACCGGAACAGCGGGAACACCGGCGTAGCCGAGCACTCCGGCCACCTCGTCGGAGGACAGCGGGTATTTCACGCCCTGGTCGGTGATGACGTACTGGGCTCCGCCGGGTGCTCTTGGAGCAGCCAGTTCGCGGGCCAGGACACCGGTCGACGACGGCACGCCCACCCGGTACGCCAGCGCGCCCCGCAGTTCGGTCGACCGCACGACTCCGGAGACGCGGGCCTGGTCGCGGGAGACCATGACCAACTCGGTCGGGACGTCGTCACCGGAGCCCACCCGGAACCGGGCGCACGGCACCTGCCGGGCGTCGCGGTCGACCGGCGTGATCTCCGGTGGATCGTCGGGCAGGTCCGGCGCGGCCCGGAGCTGCGTCGAGCGCGGCAGCGACGCCACCGCGCCGCCGTCGACGGGCAGCGCCGCCGGCCTGCCGCCGGGGTACGCGGCGGCGAGATCGGGGTCCGACAGCAGTAGGGCCGCGCGGGTGCGGGTCAACGGGGCCAGCCCGTCGGAGAGCAGCAGGTAGTAGCGGTCGGCGCCGACCACGCTGTTCTGCACCTCGTAGACCTGGCCGATGCGCCCGGGCACCCCCTTCACGGCGGGCCCGGTCCCGCCCAGTCCCTGGACGTCCGGCGCGGCCAGGTCGGGGCCGCTGGGCAGCGCCTGCACCCACGACGGCGCCACCGGCAACGGCCGCACCGCGTCGTAGCCGAGCGCGTCGAGCACCGCCCGCGACTGGATGCGGAACCGCGACCCGTGCCACACCAGGTAGGTCACCGAGTCCGGTGTGGACACCAGCAGACCGTGGTCCTCGTCGATCGGCGTCCCGCCGAGGTCTCGGACTTGCACGTCGGTCACCGGCCACGGCGTGTTCGACTCGTCGTGCATGGTGTCGGCGCACACGTACCACGGCGCGCTGCTCAGCGCGTCGGCGCCCGGCAGCGAGTCGGGGGCGTCGGGGATGCCCAGCGGCAGCCCGCGCGGCGCATCCTGCAAGGACTTCGCGGACACCGACACGACAGTCCCCTGTGCACTGTTGACGAGCAGTCGCGCGGACGCGAAGTTCAACACCGGGCGCAGTTTGTCCGCGAGGTATACGTACTTCGCCCCGGTCTCCTTCTCGACGATGACCGCGCCCGGCTCCTGCCACGACCGGTTCGCGCCGGGCGAGACGACCCCGATGACGCCGAACACGACGACCACCAGGGCCGCGACGAGACATCCGACGACCGCGTTCGCCACGAACCGCCGGGCGGGAGTCGCCGGTTCGTCCGGACGGCCCCGCATCAGTGCGGACATCAGCCTGCCCACGACGAAGAAGTAAGCCTGCACCTGATCACGTCGGGATCGCATCGTGCTACCTCAGAACCTGGTCGTCGAAGGGTGGTGGCAGGTTGGCTCCGGGATCACCCGGCCAGCCCCTGCACGAACGCGTACACGTCGAGGACCGCCAGCAGCAGCGGGACCAGCGCCACCGCGACGAGCACCTCGACGATGTCGACCGCGCGGCCCCAGTACGGCCGCGGCTTGGCGCCCGGCAGCGAACGCGAGCACAGGACCAGCACGAACACCAGCGCCACAGCCGCGGGGAACAGCACCACCAGCCGCATCAACGGGTCGGTGCCGACCAGCAGCCACGCCCAGAACGCCGCGCCCCCGCAGCCGCCGCCGACCAGCATCGGCCAACGCGCCCACCGGCCGTCGAAGGACCGCGCCCGCAACAGCAGCAGAAGCGCCGCGACCGCGACGAACAGCGCCTGCCACAGCTGCCATGCGCTGATCGCCACGGCGAACAGCACGACCGTCAGCGCGGTCAACGCGAAGGTGAGCGCGGCGATGTAGCGGGCCGCGACCTCGGCGCGGTCCACGACCTCGCGATAGGGCACCGGATCAGTGTCCTCGTCCAGTTCATCGGCCCCGGAGGGCAGGTCGGGGAGCTTGAAACCGGCCAACCGGAACGACAGCGTCGGTACGAAGCTCAGCACCGTCAGGCACAACGCGACCCCCAGCGCGGCGCACTGGTCGGGCCGCAGCGCGAACGCGAAACCGAACAGCAGGACCACGGTGAGCACCGCCGCCGGCAACAGCAGGGCGACGAAGAACAGCGTCGCGTCGCCAAGGCTGAACAGCGCGAGCACCGACACCAGCAGGGCCAGCACGCTCCCGCACGCCAAGCCCGCGGCCGGGGGCGCGGCCAGGTGGACGGCAACGGGCAAGAACCACCCGCACAGCGCGGCGTAGCAGACCGCCGCGACCGCGAGGACCGTGCCCGTGACCGTCGCCGATTTCGCCCGCGCGGCCGCACCCGCCACGGCGACGAGCGCGAGCGCGCTCGCACCAGCAACCACTGTGGACAGGAGGGCGTTCTCGGCCACCGCGAGCGTGGTCCAGCCGAGCAGGAGCGCCAGCCCGGCGAACGCCAGCAGCGTCCAGCGGGTCAGCCCGTCGTTCCACCGGTCCGGGCGCGCGCGAACCTGCCCGGCGATGCCGTCGACCAGATCGTCGAAGTCGATCTCGGGAAGCGCCTCAGCGCGCGGTCTCATGTGCACGGTCTCGCCGTCGACGAGATCGAGTTCGGCTGCCGTCCGGTTCTCGTCCAGCGGAACGTGTCCGAACCGCTGCAGCACCCAGCCCTCGTGCTCCACACCCAGGTCGGCCAGGCCCTGCCCGGCGTTGCGCAGGACTGCCGGGAGCAGGTCCGCGAACGGAACCTCGGTGGGGACCGCGAGTTCCACCGACCGCGAACCGACGATCAACCGTAGCCTCACGAGCTTGCTTGTGACATCCTTGGCGGTGCCTTCCATCTGGTGTCCGGTTTCCCTTCGTGGCTGGCTGGCCGAGAAGTGACACGGCGGAACCTAACCGCGCAGGAACACCCGCAACGCCCATCGGCAGCCGCGGGCGGCGCGATTAGGGAAAGAACTCACCAGAGAGGCGACCGCGTTGACCACGACGTTGTTCAACCGGCCCGCGCGCCGCGTGGGGCCGAAGATGCCCGAGGGCGAACTCACCCTCCAAGAACCACCACCCGTGCCCGAGTCGCGCAACAGCGGACTCAGCACGGTGCTCACCTACCTGCCCATGGTGCTGATGTCCAGCACCATGGCGCTGACCTTCCTGCAGACGCAGTCCGGGGCGATGGCCTACGTCATCGGCGGCGTCATGCTCGTCGGCATGGTCGGCATGGTCGCCAGCCAACTGCTCCGGGTCGCCACCGACCGCAAGTACAAGATGGGCGGCGATCGCCGCGACTTCCTGCGCTACCTCGCGCAGCAGCGCGACCGGGTGCGCTCCGCGCTCGGCGAACACCGGCGGTCGGCGGCCTGGACGCACCCGGCTCCGCAGTCGCTGTGGTCGCTCGCGCTGAGCTACCGGCTGTGGGAACGACGTCCGACGCACGAGGACTTCGGCGAAGCCCGCGTCGGCGTCGGTGAACAGCACTCCGCGCTGAAGCTGGTGCCGCCGGAGACGAAACCGGTCGAGGACCTCGAGCCGCTGTCGGCGCACGCGCTGCGCCGGTTCCTGCGCGCCTACAGCAGCCTGCCCGACGCCCCGGTCCCGGTGTACCTGCGCGGCTTCGCGCGCCTTCAGGTGCGCGGCGAGCCCGAGGCCGTGCGGGCGATGACCCGTGCCCTGCTCGGGCAGCTGACGACCTTCCACTCCCCCGACGACCTGGTCATCGCTGTGTGCGCGGGCGAGGCCGAACGCACCCGCTGGGACTGGGTCAAGTGGTTGCCGCACAACCAGAGCACGCAGCGTCGCGACGCGGCCGGTCCGGTGCGGCTGATGGCCGACAACGTCACCGAGATCGAGTCGCTGCTCGGCGAGGACTTCACCGACCGCCCGCGGTTCGAGGGCTCGAGCCCCATCACCAGCCGCGAACCGCTCGTCGTCGTCCTGCTCGACGGGGTGTCGGTGCCCTCCGGGCACCGGTTCGTCGAGGGCGGCTGCCGCAACGCGGTGGTCCTCGACGTCGGCGACGGCCTGCCGTGGCGACCCGCACCGGACACCCTGCACCTGGACGTCTCGCCGGACGAGATCAGCCGGGTGACCTTCGACCGCGCCGGGCGGGAGTCGGCGACCCGGCTCGGCGTGCCGGATGCGCTCGGCGCCGAAGCCGCCGCGGCGCTGGCGCGCACGCTCGCGCCATTCCGCATCGGCACCGCCGTCGACGCCGGCGAGCCGCTGGCCACCGACTTCGAGCTGACCACGCTGCTGGGAATCAGTGACGCCCGGACGTTCGACGTCGACGCGCTGCGCCGCGGGCGACCCGACCGGCAGCGGCTGCGGGTGCCCGTCGGCATCGAGACCTCCGGCGTGCCGTTGGAGATCGACATCAAGGAGTCGGCCGAAGACGGCATGGGCCCGCACGGCATGCTCATCGGCGCCACCGGATCCGGCAAGAGCGAACTGCTGCGCACCCTGGTGCTCGCGCTGGCCGCCACGCACTCGTCCGACGAGCTCAACCTCGTGCTGGTCGACTTCAAGGGCGGTGCGGCGTTCCTCGGTTTCGACAAGCTGCCGCACACCTCGGCGGTGATCACCAACCTCGTCGACGAGCTGGAACTCGTCGACCGGATGCAGGACGCCCTGACCGGCGAGATGAACCGCAGGCAGGAACAGCTGCGCGCGGCGGGCAACTACGCGTCGCGCCGCGAGTACGAGAAGGCGCGCCGCGCCGGGGCGCGGCTGGAGCCGATGCCCGCGTTGTTCGTCGTGGTCGACGAGTTCAGCGAGATGCTGGTCAGCAAGCCGGAGTTCATCGACGTGTTCGCGACGATCGGCCGCCTGGGCCGAAGCCTCGGCGTCCACCTGCTGCTGGCCTCGCAGCGCCTCGACGAAGGGCGGATCAGCAAGGTCGAGACCCACCTGTCCTACCGCATCGGCCTGCGCACCTTCTCCGCCACGGAGAGCCGCAGCGTGATCGGTGTGCCCGACGCCTACGAGCTGCCCTCCGCCCCGGGCAACGGGTTCCTGCGCACCGACACGCAGACGCTGGTGCGGTTCAAGGCCGCCTACGTCTCGGGCGCCTACCGGCCACCGCGCAGGCGGCGCGACCCGCGCGTCGTCGAGGACCAGCTCGTCGACTTCACCAGCCAGTACCTGCCACCGCAGCTGCGTGCGGAGCCGGAACCGGTTGCCGAGCAGGCAGGTCCGGACGACACCCGCGCGACCGTGATGGACGTGGTGATCGACCGGTTGGCCGGACGAGGACCGGCCGCCCGGCAAGTGTGGCTGCCGCCGCTGCGCACACCGTCCTCATTGGACGATCTGCTGCCGGCGCTGCTCGAAGACCCTCGACTCGGGCTGCGCGCCGCCGAACGCACCCCGCTGGTCGTGCCCGTCGGCCTGGTCGACCTCCCGGCGCAGCAGCGCCGCGAACTTCTCACCGCCGACCTGTCCGGCGCGAAGGGCCACGTGGCGGTCGTGGGCGCACCGCAGAGCGGCAAGTCGACGCTGCTGCGCACCCTGCTGTGCTCGCTGGCGTTGACCCACTCGTCCACCGAGGTGCAGCTGTACTGCCTCGACTTCGGCGGTGGCACGCTGGCAGCGCTGCAGGGCCTTCCGCATGTCGGCGGAGTCGCCAACCGGTTGGACCGCGACCGGGTCACCCGCACGGTGCAAGAGATCATCAACCTGCTGCAGCGGCGCGAGAACCTGTTCGCCCAGCACAACATCGACTCCATGGCTGCCTACCGGCGGGCGCGGGCGCAAGGCCGGTTCACCGACGAGGACCCTTGCGGTGACGTGTTCCTGGTCGTCGACGGCTGGTACACGATGCGCAACGACTTCGAGGAACTCGAATCCCGGTTGCAGGACATCGCCGCACGCGGCCTGAGCTTTGGCATCCACCTGGTGGTGGGCTCGAACCGGTGGTCGGACATGCGCCCGTGGCTGCGCGACGTGCTCGGCACCCGTTTCGAACTCCGCCTCGGCGACCCGGTGGAGTCGGAGGTGCACAGCCGCCTGGCGGCCACCGTTCCCGCGACGCCGGGACGCGGCATCACGACCGACCGGCAGCACTTCCTGGCCGCCCTGCCTCGCCTCGACGGCCAGTCGTCCACCGACGACCTCGCCGACGCGGTGGCGGATCTGGTGCATGCCGCCGGCGGGCCGGACGCGGTCCCGGCGCCCCCGGTGCGGCTGCTGCCCAGCGAGGTCACCGCGGCCGACCTTCCCGGACTGCGGGTGCGCGACGAACACGCGGTGTTCCAGGTCCCGCTGGGCATGGACGACGTCGAACTGGCTCCGCTGTGGCACGACTTCGACCAGACGCCGCACTTGATGGCCTTCGGCGACGCCGAGTGCGGGAAGACCAACCTGCTGCGCTACCTCGCGCGCGCGATCACCGACCGGTACGCACCCGACCAGGCCAAGGTGCTGTTCGCCGACCCGCGCCGCGAGCTGCAGGACGCGATCCCGACCGAGTACCAGGTCGGGTACGCGGTGGCCGCCGACAGCCTCGCCAGCACGGTGCAGGAGGTCGCGGAGCTGCTCACGCCGCGACTGCCCGGCCCGGAGATCACCCCGGAGCGGCTGGCCAAGCGCGACTGGTGGGACGGCGGACGCCTGTTCGTCGTCGTCGACGACGCCGAGTTGCTGGAAGGCGGGATGTCCGGCCCGTTGCAGCCGCTGCTGTCGCTGCTGCCGCAGGGCCACGACATCGGTCTGCACCTCATCGTCGCCCGCAGCACCTCGGGAGCGGGCCGGGCGATGATGGACCCGGTGATGCGGCGCATGTGGGAGCTGGGCACCCCTGCGCTGCTGTTCTCCTGCCCGAAGGACGAGGGCGGCTTCCTGGGCAACCTCCGCCCCCGGGAGCTGCCGCCCGGACGCGCCCAGTTCGTCAACCGGCGACGGACGGTCCGCCTGCTGCAGACACCACGAATCACCCCGGCCGGGAAGAACCCGGTCGGGGTGACGAGCAGGGACTGATCAGAATTCAGGCGCCTCGCCCGTGGTGCGCGCACCACGGGCGAGGCGCCAGGACCGACGCCGGCCGGCCGGGACCAGGACGGAGATCAGCCACCCGAGCGCGCCCGCGCCCACGGCGGCGCCTGTGGTGGCCGCGACGATGCCCGCAGGCCACGGGTCCGGCGGCGGGACGACGGGGTGCGTGACGCGGCCCGAGGTCACCGTGCTGTTCGCAACACCCGTGACCACGCCAGTGACAGCGGAGTACGGGTTGACCACGCCCCACCCGGTCTGGGGGTCGGGCACCGCGCCGCCGGACCGGTTCGCGGTCGTCCGCAGCCGCTCGGCGACCTGGACGGCGGTCAGCTCCGGGTGGTAGGCACGGACGAGCGCGGCGGCGGCCGAGACGAACGGCGTCGCGTAGGCGGTGCCGCTGGCCTGCCAGTGACCGGGCCCTCCCGGGCCGATGCTCACGATCTCCTCGCCCGGCGCCACCACGTCGACCGAGAACCCGGTTTCCGAAGCAGCACTGGGTTTTCCGGTCTCGTTGATCCCGCCAACCCCGAGCACCCCGTCGTAGGCGGCGGGATAGGTCGCCGACCGGCCGTTCGTGCTCGCCGCGGCGGCGGCCACGACGAGGGCATCGCGCGACTGCGCGTACTCGACCGCCGCCTGCAGAGCGGCACTCGGCACCGACGTGCTGGGAGAGACGTTGATGACCCGCGCACCGGCATCGGCCGCGGCGCGGATGCCCTTCGCCAGCATCGCCGGATCGGCGTTGCCCTTGTCGTCGAGCACCCGCACCGGGAGGATACGGGCGTCCGGGGCCAGCCCGGCGAACCCGACGCCGTGCACCTGCCTTGCGGCGATGATCCCGGCGACGAACGTGCCCTGCCCGGTGCAGTCGGACGTCGCGCCACCGGATCCGGACACGTCGACTCCGGACAGCACGGCGCCGGCCAGCTGCGGCGAATTCGCGTCCACGCCGGAGTCGACCACGGCCACGACGACGCCCGATCCCCTGGTCACCTTCCACACCCGCTGTGGGAAGAACTGCTGTTGCGCCCACGGGATCGCCGGATCGGACGCGCCCGGCGGCGGCGCGCATCCCTGGATCGTCGACCGGTCCGGCGGCCCAGCCGCCGGTGCGGCGAGGGCGGCGGGGGCGACCGGACCGATCACGGCCGCGCACGCCAAGCAGGCGGCGGCCACGCGGACGGGACGGGGCGTTCTGCGGTACATCAACTCACTCCTGGAGTTCAGGGAGCTGTCACGGAAACCTGCTTCGCCGCGACGTCGGCCACCTCGGCGACGAGTCCGACGGCCTGATTGAAACGCGCGGCCTGCGCACCGTCCACAGTGGCGAGTTCGCGGTCGCGGCGGCGGCGCAACGCGGCGCGGAGCCGGTCGGTCACGGCGAGGTCTCCGTCTTCCAGCTCGCCCGAACCGGTCCGGGCGCCCGCGGGCAGTTCATCCAGCAGCAACGCGGAACCGCCGTCACCGCGTTCCACCGCGAGGACCCTGAACCGGCCGCGCTGGCCGAAGACCACCTCGTTCTCCTGACCGACTGGGGTCAGCACGGACGTCCGCCGCGCCGAGCGCGACCAGATGCCGACGTCGACGCACGGTCCCTCGGGCACACCGCCGTCGCACGGCACCGCGCTGACCAACCCGGGTTCGGACAGCACCGCCCCCACCTGGTAGCAGTCCTGGACGTCCTGGTCCCACGGCCACGACACACCGCGGAACACCGCTCCGCGCTGAGCCGGCAGCCTGCGCAGCCCGGACATCAGGCACGCGAGGTAGGCGGCGCACGGCTCCTTACCGGTGCGGAGCCGTTCGTTGAGCGCCGCACCTCCCCGATCGCCGCCGCCCAGGTAGAGCCGCACCGCGACCAGATCGACGCGGGCGGCGTCCTCGTCGTCGCCGCGCAGCGACGGGAACAGCGCCAGGGCCGCGTTCACCGCGCCCACCTCGGTGTCGAAGTCCTCTCCCGCCCAGTCCAGGAACGTCGCCCGCTCCTCGGGGGTGCTGACGTGGTCGGGCGGGAACAGAGGATCGCGGTGCTCCACCGGGACCGGCGCGGCTTTCACCGGCGCCGGGATGCGCACGGTCCGCGCCCCGACGTCGGCGCCGTCCGGTGCGCCCGACGGTCCGGAACTCAGCGTCGCCGGACGCGGCAGGAGCGGCGCGACGACCGCTGTGGGCACATCGTCACCCTCGCCGGGCTCCGGTTCGTCGGCCCCTGGTCGGGGCACCACGACCGTGGCCTTCTCCACCGGGGCCTCCCGGACCTCGAACTCCGCCCCGCATTTCCGCACCGCCTCGCGCAGCGCCGCGGCGGTCCCGTCCTTCGCGGGGCCGACCAGCAGGACCCGCAGGCGGTTCCCGCACCTCTTCGCCAGCACCGGTAGGAGCTCGCCGACCAGCTGCGCCTCCGCCGCGACGGCCGCCGGTGTCACTGTCAACGTCATCCGGTGCGCCTCGAACGGGCTGCGCGGCAGCACGTCCACTGATTCGTCCACAGTGGTCAGAGCGAGTCCCGAGGGGACGACGTGCAGCCGCAGCGGTGCGCCCGTCGCGGGACGGGAGCAGCCCGGCTCGGCGGGCAGCCAGCCCGGGGGCGGCGGGGACGAGGCGAGCACCGTCGTCGGCGCCCCGGGCGAGTAGCGCAGAAGCGTCGGAACCGGGCACCAGGTGGTTTCGCCGCGCGCGTCGTGCACGGTGACCACCCCGTCCGGTTCCGGAACACCCGTCGAAGCGACAACATCCCGGCCGAGCCGGTCGGCGAAACGCTGCAGCCACGCCGCCGACGACGTGCCGGCCGCCGCGGGGACGAAGCGGCACGAATCGAGCAACGCCGCAGGCATCCGGCGCAGGGCGGTCACCACGGATTGCAGCGCCAGCTCCTGGTCCCCAGGCCGTCCCAGCACCACGCTGGGTGTCCCGGGGATGACCGGAATCGCCCGCGCCGGGTCGCCCGGACCGGAGCTCCTGGATCGGACGGGGCGCACCAGAAGCCCTGCCGGGACGTGTTCGAAGGCCGCATCCTGTTCGACGAGGGGCCGGGGCGGCAGCAGCACCTCCCAGCCGGGAGGCGCGAGCCGGTAGCCGCACGGCGTGCTCGTGCTGCCGCGGCGGAACCGGGCCCAGCCCGGCACACCGCCGGGACCCGTGGCGAAGGCCAGCGGCCCGGCCACGACGACCTCACCCACCGACGCGACGACCTCGACGCCGAACGTGTCGGCGAGCGTCTGCGCGTAGACCCGTCCCGAGAGGTCGGGGACTCCCGCTCCCCGCACGAGCAACCACAGGCCGCGGAAACCCGCCTGGTTCGGCGGCCCGAACACGCGTCCGCACGTCTGCCACACGGCGTTGGGCAGGTCGGACGCAGTGCCCGCCGCCATGGTGGCCAGCAGGACGACGGTGCCGGGCACGTCCGGCAGCGAGGCGAGCAGGCGGTGCTCGGCCGAGTCCGGCGGCTCGCCGAGGAGCTCGAACAGGCCCGCGGAGCCCCGCCAGCGGACGCGGAGCGCGCTTCTTTCGAGGCCGGGCACTGGTGTCGACGGGGCGGTGCCGGGGCCGTTCGGCGGCGATGGCATTGGTGGCATGGCTCGTTTCCCTGCGAACAGAGGGCTCCAGACGCCTCCGGCGTCTGCCGACGTGTGTGAAGAGAGGTCCTGGAGGGACTGTGCCCGCTTCCGCACCGCGGTTGGCTCCACTGGCCGTCAACGGCGGTAATCGAGGGATTCTCCTCGGCCACCCCGCGCCTCGACTGCGACTATCGTCACACCCAGGTGGCTGAGTAGGACCCGCTCGGCTGAGGAAAATCCCTCGCTCCGCGGGTGTCGCCGGGGCAACCCGTGATCAACGGACACGCCGCGTGGCACCGTTCCGGAGTCCGTTTCCCGCCGATCACGTCGGCGGGTCTTCCCCGGATTCTTCGAACAGAGAGGCTCCTCAGCAGTGACTCCCGAATCCGTCCCCACGTCCTTGTTCTTGGTCCTGATCGGCCTGATCGCCGTCGCTTACGCGGTTCTGGTGCTCAGCGCGCTGATCGGCGTCCTCCGGTCGGAGCTCGAACTGGTCCACAAGTGCGCCTGGACGGTCGCGATCTTCGTGCTCCCCTTCCTGGGCAGCGTGTTCTGGCATCTCGTCGGCAAGAACTCGAGGAGCGCCCGTGGAACCGACCAGCCCGTCAGCACGCGGGCCAGCTGACGGCCGCGATCGGCACGCTCTCCCGCTTCACCAAGTCGTTTGCGCCGCGGGCGACTTGGTGAACAGGCCGCCTGGCGACCCGGGTTGCGGTCAACTCGCCCCACGAGGACTCCCGATCGCGGCCGCGCCGCGATCGGTCAGGCCGTCGTTTCCGTCACCCGGCCCTCCAGCCACGCGGCGGCCAGCTCGACCCGAGTTCGACACCCGGTGCGGGCGAAGATCCTGGTCAGGTGGCTTTCGACAGTCTTCTCGCTGACTTCCAGGACGGCGGCGATCTGCCGGTTGGTGCAGCCGTCGCTGACCAACTGCGCCACCCTGGCCTCGATTCGCGTGTTGGAATCGTCCCGGCTGCGCTGCCTCGGCAACCACACGCCGCGACGCCGCATCTCCCCGACCAGGTTCGCACGGGTGCGCGATGAACCATGCCGCTCGGTGAGCGCGTACAGCTCCGCCAACCAGGGCTGCGGGTCGTCGCTGAGATCGCTCAACAGCAGGCACGCCCGCGCCATCGAGTGCTCGTCCCCGCGCGCCTGCGCCAAGCGCACGCATTCGACGGCCTTGGCCTGGTCGTGCCGGACCAATCCGTGCGCGAGCAGCACCGCAGTGCGCGTCGAACCGGACAGGACTTCGCGGTCCAGCTGCTCCAGCTCTCCCAACAGGGTCTCGGCCATGGTCTGATCGCCTTCGCGGGTCGAACAGTCGATCAGCCGACCGAGCAGCTTCTCCAACCCGGATGCGCGTCCCCAGCCGCGGTGCTGGTGGTACTCCCGCCATCCGATTCCGATCGCTTCGGTCCGGCCGGTTCGGTAGCCCAGGCCGCAGCGTGCCCAGCTCACCAAGTGCCCGCCCAACATCCGGTGCGAGGACCCACGCAGCCACTCCGCCGCACGGCCGAAGTCGCCAACGCTGGCGCAGATCTCACCGGCCAGCGCGCGGGAGAGGCACCGCATCGGGGACGCCCGACGGCCCAGGTCGCGCGCTTCCATCCGGCGCGCGAGCGACAACGCACGCTCGCGGTCCCCCGCTTGGTATGCGCGCAACATCCGTTGGTAGTCGGCGACATCGCTGTGCTCGGCCGACTCGTAGCGTACACCGAGCGTGCGTTCCAGGATCGTGGCGAGGTCGACGTGCGTGGCAGCCTCGCGCAGGTCGTCGGCCGCCGTCCGTCGCAGCCTGGACCAGCTGCCGACAGTTCTGAGGAACGACTCGTGATCGCCGGTGAGATCGCCCAACGACGCGAAAAGTTCCGCCGTCATGGTGCGGGATTCCGATAACGCCCGGAGCCTCGCCGCCACGACCTGCCAGTCCGCCTTGGAGACGGATTCCACGAGCGATTCCGCGAAGCCCTCAGGCAGGGGCACCCCGGCCGCCCGCAGGTCCGCTACTACCTCCGGCAGCAGATCGGTGCGCCATTCGTGCAGCAGCGCACCGATCCACGTCGTCAGGAGCTCGTCCAGCACAGGACGGTCGGAGTGTTCGCGATCCTTCGCCGTGGCAATGGTTTCTGAGATCCGTCGGCGCAATTCGGCATGGAGGTCGTCGAACTTCGCCGCCGCCACCTGCGACCGCACGTGGTCGCGCAGCGCTCGCGGCGACCCTGGACCTGGCGTGGGCGACGCGGCCGCCTCCCGCCGACCACGGTCGCCGGTTCTCCACTGGTGGGCCAGGAATACCCGGCATTCGTCGACGAGCTCACCGTCGGCCAACGCCCGCGCCGCGGCGGCCAGCGCAGGAGCTGCGAACGATGCCGAACCCCCGGGTTCGGAGAACTCGATCGCCCCGGCCTCGACGAGTTCGTCCAGCAGCAGACCGGTTTCCCCGAGATCCGCACCCAGCACGCCGACCAGGCCCGGGAGGTGCTCCAGGGCCAAGGGGGTCCGCGCGGCGAGCATCGCGACCAACGCGGCACCAGCAGCGTTCCGCCGAAACGGGCGCACCCACCGGTGATCAGCGGATACGGCGATCTCCTCGCCTCGGCCGGTCAGGCACCAGCGCTCGTCGACCACGACCAGTCGCCGCTCGGCCATCAGCGAGAGCAGGGTGGGCAAGACCGTGCCGGGATTGTGGAACAGCGGTCCCAAAGCCGTGCGCAGCGCCTCGATCACCGCCATGTCGAGCGGGAATCGCGGCATTCTCCGGTCGAGCACCGTGCGGATGTCCGTGTCCGACAGCGGTGCGAGCTCGATGGTCTCGGAAACCAGCGCGTCCAGCGGAGTGCGCCGACCGCGGCAGGCGGAGAAGACCACCGATGCCCCTGCCGAGCACGCCGTCTCGGCGATCGTGGCCAGCGCGCGGCCAGACACCGCGTCGGCGCGATCCACGTCGTCGATGACCGCGACACCGCCACGCGGCCCACTGACGGCCTGGGCCAATGCGCGCCCGATCCCGTGGGCGATCGCCAGCACGTCGTCGCCCGCGCGGAAGCCGGAGCGCAGTTCCGCCGCGGTGGCGATGCTGTCGAGCAGACGCGGGCACGCGGTCTGGCCGAACCGCTCCCGGATGGAGTCGAGCAGCGCATCCACGGTGGCCAGCGGCTTTTCGCGACTAGCAGTCGCCTTGACGACCGGAACCGCGTCCCGACCCCAGTCCGCGCAGGCCGCGTCCAGCAGCGCGCTCCTACCGTCCCCAGCGCCACCGCGGACTTCCACGACGATGCGCCGGCGGATGCTCTCCGCCAGCGCCGCTCGCTCGTCGTCCCGGCCGACGACCGCTCCGCTCGCCCGGATCATCGTCCTTCCTCCCCGTTCCAGAACCCGCCCGCCGTCTGCTGCCCGGACGTCTCCGGGGAACGGAAGCAGGCACCCGCAGGCGTGGCAAGATCTATCGCCTCGATACCCCCCAAGAGCAGGTGCCGCCGGAACCAGCAGATCGACAACCCTTCAGATAGGGAGAATTTTCGCGACCACCCGGACGGCAAGCGCGAATGCCGTCGACGGGGAAGGAGTGACCGATCATGTTGGTTGGGTACTCGGCTGCCACACCCCGGCCGGTCCAGGAACCGGTCGGCCGTTCGGCGGCGCCCGACGGGCCTCCGTCCCCCGCCGGCAGGGATGACCTGGTGCGGGACGTGCTGGACGTGGTCGCGGACGATTCCGTGCCTCTCATGGCCTTGCTGGGAACGGCGGGGATCGGCAGCTCCACGCTGCTCGACGCGGTGGGCGCGCGCGTGCGTACGGCCGCGCCGGTGCGCTTGCGGTTAGCCGAGGCCGACCGACTCACGACCTACTGCGCCGCGCACCGGCTGTTGACCGCAGCCGCCGCGGCGCGCGGCGAGCAGGGCACCGCGGTCTCGTCCGTGGTGGCGGCGCTGGCCAACGGCGGTGGGCAAGCTGATGGGCGACAGCGACTCGCGGTGGCGGCGTCGATGGTGTTGCGTCGACTAGCTCCCCTGGTGGTCCTCGTCGACGACGCCCACTGGGCCGACGACGGCTCGGTGGAACTGCTGGCCACCATGGCCGAGGACCTGGCGGGGTCGGCGTGCACCATCGTCGGCACCATTCGCAACGTCCCCGCGCTCGATGCGCGTTCCCCGACTCTCGACAACCTGGTCCGCCGCGGCTTGGCCCGGATCCGGACGATCCGCCCATTCACCGCACAGCAAAGCGCGGCCGTACTGGAACGCGTGCTTGGCGCCGTTCCGGACGCATCACTGAGCGCGGTACTGCACCGCGCAAGCAGCGGAAACCCCGCTCTGCTCCTCGCCAGCGCCGCTGCGTGCAGGCGGGCCAGCGCCATCGGATTCGTGGATCGGCACGCCGTGCTGCGCCGAGGAAGCGGCGTGCCGCCGGTCGACGTCAGCGAAGTGCCTGGCTTGGCGACCGCCGACGGGTTCCGCTGGCGCGTCGCGAAGTGCATGGCGGCCTACGAGTGCTTCGGCGCGGATGCCGTCGAGCTCACCGGTAGGTCCCTCCGGGCTGGCGAGCAACGCGTGCGGGAGGCCATCGCGAGCTTGGAGGCCGACCGGACGCTCCGCCGGGCACGCGCAGCAGATCCCGAACGCCCCGTGTGGCGCTTCGCGTTTCCCGCAGCGCGCGAATCCGTGCAGGCGGCCACGGGTCCTTTCGAGCGCCGCCTGCTCGCATCGGTCGCGGTCAAGGCGCTGTGGTCCGGTGACATCCCGTCGCGCGACGATGGCGTTCTCGCCGATTTCCTGGTGGAGGCGGGCACTCTCATACCCACCGACCGGTCGGTTGCCGAACTCCTCCGCATTGCCGCGGATGATTCCTTCGACGACGACCCCCGGGTCATGCGGTGGCTGGCCACCGCTGCTGCACTCGCGCCGACGCGGTCGCAGCGAGCAGCCGCGCTGGCCGAACATTGCACGGCCTGCGTGCACCACGAGCGGATGGCCGACGCGGAGCGCAGCGCGCGCACGGTGTTCGAGGACGAAACGCCGCTGCTTGAACCGCGGCAGTGGCATCGGCTCGCGGTCCACCGCGTCCTCGCTTTGGCTGCGTGCGGCGAGCGCTCCGAACTCCAACGGGTCATCGACCTCAGAGCGCGCTGGCTGCCACCGGACGAACCGAACCGCGAGTTGAGTCGCGCGATCGCCCTGTGCCTGCTGAACCGGTGGGCGGAAGCAGGCCCCGAACTCCGTCGGTTCCGCGCGCGATGGGACGAGTTGGACCCGCAGGTCTCGTGGTGGGGGCGGCGGTTCGACTCCACCGCCGCTGTCCTGACGGGCGCGGAACCCGTCACCGCGACCGTCCGGCACTGCACTGGAATGCCACCGCACCACTCGGTGCTGCTCGCGTTGACACCCGGCGGGCACACCCGAAAATCCCTTGGCGTGGCCCGTTCCTGCAGTTCTCAACTGTCAGCGGCGGACCGGTTCCAGGTGCAGTGGCGGGCGGGCAACTGGGATCGGGCGATGAGCATCGCCCGCAACAGCATCGCCGACGATCCCGTTGCGGACCCGGTCAGCAGGCTGTTCCTGCACCACGGCGCGATCCGGGTGCTGACGGCCCAGGGCTGGCTGGGCCGGGCGCGCAACCTCGTCGAGCAGGCCCGGCGCGGCCAACTGGAACACGTCCTGGACCACGCGGAAGCCACCGTGCTGCGGCTCCTGGGCGACGACTCCGGCGCCCACGCCCTGCTTTGGACCGGGCTCCAGCGCGCCGAGACGGCTGGCCTGTTGGTCGGCACCGAAATCCTGCTGGCCGACCTGACACGTCACCAGGCCAGGCGGGGGGAATACGAGCAGGCCGAGCACAGCCTCCGACGGCTCAGCAACGTCGCGGACCGACTCGGCACCGACACGGCCCGACTCGAACTCCTCGTCACCCGGGCCACCGTGTTCGGCGATCTCCGCAGCGCCGAAGCCGCCATCGCACTGGCGCGCGAGCACTCGTCCCCGTTCGAGTCGGTGTTCGCGCTCACCCGGATCGCGCAAACAGGACTGCGACCGCAGGAACTCTTCCTGGAGGCGTACGGCTTGCTCGGGGAGTTGGGAGCCTTGCTGTGGCGAGCGCGCCTGCGGCGGTCCATGCAGGATCACGACGTGAGCGTGCCCGACCGCAACGGCACACTGCGGGAAAACGAGCGGTTGCTGGCCGTGCTGGTGACCGAGGGACTGAGCAACCGACAACTCGCCTCGGTGTTCGGAACCAGCGAGAAGAGCGTATCCGCGAGGCTTTCACGCATGTTCACGAGATCGGGATACCGCTCCCGCGTTGAGTTGGCCGCCGCAATGCTCACGGGCGATTTCCTGACCTGATGGAGGAAATCCGTTGACCGAAGTAGATTTCGACACTGCCCGAGGCTTCTCCAACCTCGTCTTGCGTCGCGGTGCGGGTAGGGGCCCCCGGCGGGAGTTGCGGACCCCGCCTGGACTCCGGGACCCCCAACCCATGTACGACCAGTTCCCTGAAACCGCTTCAACGGTGTACGTGGTTCACCTCCTCTCCGCACCTCATCACCAGGCCGACCGGGACATCACATCGCTCAGCCTGCGCCTCGGTCGGCTCCACGGGGTCTCCGCAGCGTCCGCGCCGAAGTGCCCCGCGAAGCTCGTCGAGCAGCACCCGGTCCGAATCGGATTCGCTCGACGCCTCGCTGGGGTTCGGCGGCAACTCGGCCAGGAAGACCGCAAGGCCGCCGCTCCCACCGATCGTCCGGTCGATGCCCAAGACCTTGAACCTGCTCCCGGCCGGGAACACGACCTCGTCGGCCGGGTCCGGCGGGTTCACCGCAGCCGTTCGGCGCGCGGTTCGCGACCAGATCACCACCTCGGCACACCTCTCTTCCCCCGATTCGCGCGGCCGGGCTGCCAGCGCGCTCAAGAATCCTGGCTCCGTGAGCACATCGCCCACCGAATAGGCGGCGGCGAGACCGGCGCGGTCAGTGACGCGCAGGAAGACCACCCCGCAATGGCTCGGCAACCGCCGCAGCCCCGCGGCGAGGCAAGCGACGTAGTGGTGCGGGACGTCCTCGCCCGAACCTCGCAGTGCACTGTTGAGCGCAGCGCCCGACCACTCGCCGCTGCCCAGGTAGAGCCGAACCGCGGCGTAATCGATGCGGGCGTCGGCGCTCTCCACCTCGTCGGCGAACTCGGCCGCTTCGAGCCGATTGCCGGACCAGTGCGCGAATTCGCTTCGCTCCGCGGCCGAGCAGTCGATAACTCCGCCCAGGACGGCAGGCGTCCTCGGCACCGGAACGAGAACGGCACCCGGGCCACTCGGAACCGGGAGGATTCGCGTCTTCTCCGCGACCGGTTCCACCGCCTCCAAGCAAGGCGAAACCGGCTTCACCACACGGGTTTCCTGTTCATCGGGTGCCTCGACCGGCGGTCTCGTCGGGGTGCTCGCGGACGCGCCGTTCTCGAACTCGGCGCCGTACAAGCGAGCCAGATCGCGGATTTCCGCGACCAGATCCGGCGGTACCGATTGGACAGCGACCAGTCGCAGGCGTTCCCGGCTGCTCAGCGGCAAGGAGTCGAGCAGCGAGCGGAGCGTCGGCATCGGCGACACCTCGCATTGCTGGGTGCAGACCACCGTCAGCGTCATTCGGTTCGGCTCGAACGGCATCGCATCCACGTCCCCGGACTCCTGCCCGATGGGCAGCAGCGCCAGGCCGCTCGGCACCACGCGCGCCACCCAGCCGCCGGGGACCGCCACACCCGCACCCGGCGGTGGCGCCTGGCGGTACTGCAACGCGTCGAAGACCAACCAGCCCTGCGGTGGAGGTGCCACCTCCACCACCTCGGTCGGCCCGTCCGGCGAGTACCGCAAGGCGATCGCGGGCGGTTCCCAGGTCGGTTCACCGCTCACGTCGCGCACCGCGGTGATCGTGCCCCCGGCGCCGTCGTCGCTGACCATGCCGGTGCTCACGACCACCGCATGGCCGAGCTGCTCGGCCAGCCGCTGGTTCCACCGCGCCGAGGAGGTCTGCAGATCGGTCGGCACCAGCTGCACGCACTCGCGGAACTGCGGCGAAGCCTTGCGCAGGAACTCGGCGACCGCCAGCGAGCTGAGCTCGCCATCCGCGGGATGACCGAGGACCAGCCGTGGTCGACCGGGATGCACGGGAACACGGAGCGCTTCCGGCATCAATTCATCGGACCTGCGCACTGCCAGGCCGGCCGGGATGGGTACCAGGCTCAGCTCACCTCCGGCGAGGTCGGTGCGCGGCAGCAGCTGTTCCCACCCCGGTGCCGGGTAGCGGTGTCCGATCCACTCCGCGGGCCGGCCCCGCTGAAACCGATACCAGCCGTGTCCGGGCCGATCTGTTCCGGAGAACAACGCATTCGGGGGGGCGACCGCGACGGTCGTGTTGGTGGCGATCACCTCGACCCCGAGCCCGTCGGCCAGTTGCTGGGCGAAGATCTGCCCGTCGGCCGGGGACGGGGCCGCTGCCCCAGGCAGGGTCAGGCACACGCCCAGAACTGCACGTCCGCCGTCCCGGGCAACCTCGACCGCTTGGACGCAGGCATGGCGCACTGCCAGGGAGATCGTCGGTTTTGCCAGCGCCGCCTCGGTGGCCGCCACGACCACCACACCCGAGTGCTTCAACAGCGCGCGGAATCCCCCGTGCGCTTCCTCCTCGGACTCTTCGGAGCATCGAATGTGCAGGATCGAATTGTTCCGTCCCACGACGAGTCCTGTATCCGGCAGTTGTCCCCTTCGAGGTTTCAATCGCCGATAGGGGTTCCAGGCGCGCATCGTCACATCCCTCGCGACAACCGACTGCGGTGTGGCCTGCTTTCCGGCCATGACGAGGTAGCCCCGCAGGCGGGGCATCACTCGCAACTCCGAGTGTTGACCGCCGCCCCCTCGGGATCGTCTGCCGCGTGCGGAAGGCTGGATGCGCCCAGGGGTAATCCTCACCAACGCACATCCATCCGAAAAGGACGGTCGCGCGTCGGCCGACGAACTTGGCACCCCGACCATGTCGGGCTTCTCGCCTGTCGGGCCCGACGAACGAGATCATCGAAGATGTTGACCTCGTCGTGGGTGCCAGTACATTCTTGTCACGTTGTGTGAATGGCCAGGGAGCAGGAAAATGGAGACGAGGAAGTCCTTGCAGCGGCATCCGCGTTACTCCGACATCCCCGCGGATGACGGCGGCGAGCATCGCAAGTTGCTCCACGACATGGGCAACGAACTCGGCGTGGCGCTCGGCGTGGCGGAACTGCTGTCCGAATCAGACGATCTTCCCGCCGCCGCGCGGCAGGACCTGCGAACGATCGTGGATGCACTTTCTCGCGCGGAAGAACTGCGGAGTTCGGTCACGCTCCGCAACACGACTTTCGTGGATACCGCCAACCTGCTGACCTGCCAATCGGCGGTCCTCGAACTGATCGCCAGGAAAGCACCACTGTCCGCGACGCTGACCAGACTGGCCAGCGGGATGGAGCAGCACCTGCCCGGCACGCACTGCTCGATACTCCTGCTGGATTCGGACAGCTGCCGCCTGTACCACGGCGCGGCACCGACGCTGCCCGACAGCTACACCTCCGAGATCGACGGCATGGCCATCGGCCCGGTGGCCGGATCGTGCGGAACCGCCGCATACACCGGAAAACCGGTCATCGTGAGCGACATCCTCGTGGACGAGCGGTGGAACGCATTCCGGGACGTGGGGGTGCGCCACGGCCTGCGGGCGTGCTGGTCGTCACCGGTCATCAGCCCGCGGACTTCGGACGTCCTCGGCACCTTCGCGGTGTACCACAGCACACCGCACCACCCGAGCGTCGACGAGCGGGGGGCCGTCGAGCGTTTCACCCATCTGGCCGCTGTCGCGATCGAGCACCACCGCTTGTTCAGCGCACTGCACGAAAGCGAGGAGCGGTTCCGCAGCGCCTTCACCCACGCAGCCATCGGCATGGCGCTGGCCGACCGGGAAGGACGGCTGATCCACGTCAACTCCGCGTTGTGCACCGACACCGGGTACGACGTGGACGAGCTCCACAGCACCTACGTGTCGGACTTGATCAGCGGGTGCGACGCCGCGGACGTTCGCGCCGCCGTGCGGAATCTGGTCGCCGGGACGTCGAGCAGCTACTTGAAGGTGCATGGGTACCAGCACGCCGACGGCGCGCTCCGGTCCGCGACCGTGGTGATCTCCCCGGTGAAGGACTCAGAAGGCCGCACCCAGTTCGTGTGCCTCCAGCTCCGCGACATCACCGACCGGTTGCGCATCGAACGGGAGACGCGGGCTCGGGAAGCCGCCGAACGCGCCAACCTCGTCAAGAGCGAGTTCGTCTCGCAGCTGAGTCACGAGATGCGCACCCCGATCACCGCGGTGCTCGGTTTCGCCGAACTGCTCACGCAAGGCGAGCTGCCCGCCGACGATGCCGCCGACTGCGCGCAGCACATCATGGATGCGGCAGAATACCTGGAGCAGTTGATCGACGACACGCTGTGCATGACCCACGCGGATGCGGGGCGGCTGCCGATCCTGTCCGAGGCGGTCGACCTGCTGGAGGTCGTCGAGGACGGCTTGGCGCTCACACGCTCCGTCGCCGAGAGCAGTGCCGTCACGCTGCGCGTCGTGCCTGCGAGCGGCGAGTGCCTGGTCACCGGCGATCGCCAGCGCTCGCGCCAGGTGCTGGTGAACCTGCTGACCAACGCGATCAAGTACAACCGGCCGGGCGGCCTGGTGACGGTGCGCACCGAGCCAGTCGGCGAGTTCGTCCGGCTCACCGTCGAGGACGATGGGCGCGGCATCGCACCGGCCGACCTCCCCCGCATCTTCACGCCGTTCCAGCGCGCCGGCGTGCAGCCCGGCGACCCGCCCGGCCACGGGCTCGGCCTGCCCGTCGCGAAGAAGCTCGTCACCGCGATGCGCGGCCGCATGGACGTCGAGAGCGAACTGGGCGTCGGATCCCGGTTCTGGGTTGAACTGCCGCGGCACGACGAGGCGAACGTGGTGGTCGCCGGCGCGGGACACGCGCCGCGGATTCCGGCGCAGCGCAGCAGTGAGCACTCCGTGGTGCTGTACCTGCACGCCGACATGCACAGCATCGACGCCGTCGTGGAAGCCCAGCGGGTTCGCCCGCGCATCCGATTGCGGTGCGTCTACCAGTGCTACGGCGAGGTCGAGGAGCTGATCGGCTTCGAACGCCCCGATCTGGTGGTGATCGACCTCGACGACTCCGAGCGGTCCCGGAGCGTGCTGCACCTGGTTCGCCGGCACCCGTTGACCGCGGACAAACCAGTGGTGTGCCTCACCGACGCCCCTGCTGCGGTGCTCGCCGACGACCTCGGGGCCCCGCACTTCCTCCGCAAACCCGTGGAGCTTTCCGAACTGCTGGAGATCTTCGACCGGGCGCTGCCGGTGGCGGGGGAAGCGAGCACCACCTGATGAAGCGCGTACTCGTGATCGAGGACGATCCTCGGATGCGCGAGCTGCTGGTCCGCCAGCTCGCCGCGCTGCGTTGTGAAGCCTTCGCCGTGGGCACGCCGCCGAGCACCCTGCGGGCCGTCGACGCGCACCGGCCGGACGTCGTTCTCATCGACATCGGACTGCCCGAAATGGACGGATTCGCGCTGGCTGAAATGTTGCGGCACAAGCGAATCCCGATGCTCGCCAGCACGGGGTACGCGAATCCGGAACTCGAAGAGCGAGTCCGCGAAGCCGGTTTCACCGGACTGCTGCGCAAACCGTTCAGACTGCGGGACTTGGCGCGCGAACTCAACCTCGCACTGCCGCGGGACTGATAAGAGCGCCGCCACGCGCGCTCGCCCCCGCTGGAAGACCGACTGGTGTGCGAGGCACGCCGACCGATTAGAAGGAGCCGCACTGCCCATGTTCCCCGTAAGCGGGCCCGGTTACACCGTGCTGGTCGTCGAAGATGACGAACGCATCCGGCGGGTGACCGTCCAAGCCCTTCGCGAGAGCGGGTTCGACGTGAGCGAGTCCGGGGACGGCAGGTCGGCCCTCGAGCACCTGCGGTCGAACAGGACGGACCTGGTGGTGCTCGACATCGGCCTGCCCGACATCGACGGTCTGGACCTGTTGCGGCGGCTCCGCGGTGAACAGGAGATCCCGATCATCCTGCTCACCGCGCGGCGCGGCGAGACCGACCGAGTGCTGGGCCTGGAGCTCGGCGCGGACGACTACATGACCAAGCCGTTCTCCTCGCGCGAACTGGTCGCCCGGGTCCGGACCGTCCTCCGCCGGAGCAGCCGCGATCACCGCGGTCGATCGCGACTGGAGTTCGACGGCCTCGTCATCGACGGAGGAACCCGCGAGGTGATCGTGCGCGGTACCGTCGTGGAGCTCACGGCCAAGGAGTTCGACCTGCTGGCCCACCTCGCATCCGCGCCCCGGCAGGTCTTCTCCCGGCGGCAACTGCTGCAGGCGGTGTGGCACGCCGCCCCGAACTGGCAGGCCGAGTCCACCGTCACCGAGCACATCCACCGGTTGCGGCACAAGATCGAGGACGACCCGGCCAGGCCCCGGCGGCTCCGGACCGTTCGCGGCGTCGGGTACCGCTTTGAACCGTGAGGGGCGGGTTCCGGACCGGCCGAGGGGCGACGCCGGTCCGGAACCCAGAGCTCGCGCGATTCGGTGGCGTTTCTGGCAGTTTCGCGCGAAACAGCCACGGTACCACCGCGCGAGCTCGGTCACGCGCCTACCGCGACGTCGGCCGGAATGCTCTGGTAGAGCGTCGTGCGTCGCGCCAAGCTTCGGCCCAGCGGCGCAAGAAGCGCCGCGAACTCGGACTCGGTCATCATCTGCCCATGCGCGGCTCCCACCGCGCGGCTGATGTTCTCGTCCATCAACGTGCCACCGAGGTCGTTGACCCCGGACCGCAGGAGTTGGCGGAGCGCCGGAGCGCCCAGCTTCACCCAAGAGCCCTGCACGTTGTCGGTGAGTCCGCTGTAGACGATCCGGGCCACGGCGCGCACCAGCACCACTTCTCGCCAGGTCGGTCCGCGCCTGGCCTGGCGGCGCAGGTACATGGGTGCCGCCATGTGGACGAATGGGAGCCCGACGAACTCGGTGAACCCGCCGGTCCGGCGCTGGAGGCCCCGGGTCGCGATGAAGTGCCGGGCCCACGAGAGGGCTGCTCGATCGCGCCGAACATCATGGTGACGTTGGACCGCAGGCCCACCTCGTGCGCCGTCTCGTGGCAATCCAGCCACTGGTCGGTGGAGATCTTGTCCGGGCAGAGCATCGCAGCGGTCCCGGCACAGGTTCGTCAGGGGGATGAAGACGTTCGGCGAGTAGGTCACCGTGGTTCCGCGGGTGTGATCCCTCCGTTCCCGCGCCATCGCTTGCAACTCCGCCAGCGGCAGCCGCAGCAGGTCGCGCGCAGTTGTGCTCATTCAACACTCCTTCGTCGAGAACCTGGATCGGGTGAGCGGCTGTCCGCTACGTCGCCGCCAACGTCCCTCGCCCCGCCTGGACCTCCAGCACCTGCCGGGCGAGCGACACGCCGTCCTGCGGCGTGCTCACCAGGGTCGGCACCGTGGCGGTCCGAATGCCCATCGCGGCGATTTCCACGGCTTCCTCGGCGTCCGCCTCGTCGACCACGAAGAGGTCGCAGATGTCCCGGTACATCGCCGCGACACCGGCCGCGCAGTGGCGCAGACCGCGCTGGGCCAGCAACGCTGCTCGGCTGCGGGCTCGGCCCGCCTCACCCGGATCCGTGATCGGGACACCGGACACCACCGGGGTCACCGCGACGACCTGGGCCGCGGTCGTTCGCAGCGCATCGCGCACGCCCGGCAAGGCGAGCACCGGGCCGAGGCTGGCGACCGGGTTGCTCGGCCCCAGCACCACCAGCCTGGACCGCTCGATGGCTTCCAGCACGCCGGGAGCCGGGACGGCGTCGGCGACCCCCCGGTAGTCCGCGGCCTCGACCACGTCCCGCGCTCCGCGGCGCACCAGGAACTCCTGGTAGTGCAGGGTTTCGCCAGTGGCCACCCGGACGAACGTGGTGACCTCGGCGTCCGTCATCGGCAGCACCCGGTGGTGGACGCCCATGCCAGCGGCCAACCGGCTGGTGGCCTCCGACAGCGTGCGACCGGCCTGCAGCATCCCGGTGCGCAGCAAGTGGGTGGCCAGATCCCGATCTCCCAGCTGGAACCAGGTCTGCTCCCCCAGCCCGCTGAGCTCCGACATGCACCGGAAGGTCTCGCCCGCCACCCCCCATCCGCGTTCGTTGTCCTGGCGCCCGGACAACGCGTACAGGACGGTGTCGAGGTCCGGGCAGATGCGCAGCCCGTGCAGCCACAGGTCATCGGCGGTGTTGACGACGAAGGTCAGCGGTTCCTCGGCGATCTCGGCGATGCCGCACCACAGCCGGGCGGCGCCGATCCCGCCCCCGAGCAACGTGATCAAATCAACCACTCCGGCATCTCCGGCGGCACGCGCCGCCCGTTGGCGATGAAGAACGCCCGGATGACATTGCCCTTGGCGACCTGCTGCCCCCTGGGCACGTCGAGCTGCTCGGAGAACTCCTTGATCTTCGTCGCGTAGAAGCCGCGCTTGCGGTACTTCCGCGTCTGGGTGTCGAAGATCTCGGCGACCATCTCGTCCGGGGTGCGCTCGACGAACTCCGCGAACGCGCGCAGGGTGTCGAGGCGGTCCGCGCGCTCGTCCTCGGTCAGGTCGGAGTCGAGCTGGTCGGCGTAGCGGCGAACGGTTTCGAAGTCGGTGAACAGATCCTGTGACATTGGCTCTCCCGAAGTGGACCGGCAGCGGTGGGTGGCGGCGATGTCGACGGCGCGACATCGCCGCCGGCACGTCACTCCGGCAGGCCGAAAAGCCCTGCCAGAGCACGGATCTCCGCCTTGCGCCACGGCTGCGGAGCAGACGCCTGGATCGCACCCGCCTCGACCAGCTCCTGCACGACCGCCGGGTCGCGCTCCAAGCTCTCGCCCCACTTGCCGCGGAAGTACAGCTGCTCGAAGTCCGGCCGCGGCCGCTGACCGCCCGCCGAAGGATCCTCCGCCGGGTAGCCCAGCAGCTGGATCTGGGCCGGGGTGGCGTGCTCCGGCATGCCCAGCAGCTCGCGGATGCGGTCGCGCTTGCCGGTCAACAAGCCCGTGCCCAGTCCTTCGTCGACAGCTGCGAGCAGGGTGGCCCCGATGGCCAGGCCCATCTCGATCGCGCTCAGCCACTCGGCGAAACGCATGTCACCGGCGAGCACGTTGAAGTCCGGAGTCTTCATCGGGACTTCGTCGACGAACCGCTCGCTCCAGCCGTAGCTGGAGGTCAGGGCGCCGACTTCGATCAACTTGAGCAGTTCGGGACGCATGCTCTCCCAGCCGCTCATGTCGATGGTCCAGTAGATGTGCACCGGGGCCTGCGCCGCGGCCGGCTGGTTGTACAGCGCCTCGCAGAGCCCGTCCCAGACCTCCTCGGGCGTCTCCTCCCGCACCACAACGACGGCCTTGCGGATCAGCTGGGCGTTGCCGTGGTTGGACTGCAGGCGGGCCGCTTCCAGCACCTTCTGGACCTTCGCCGCTTCCACCGGCCGCCACGGCTGGTAGTAGCGGATCGATCGCCGGGTGCCGACCACCTTCTTGAACTCCATGCTTCTCCCTTCACCTTTCCGACGAACTTCCGGAAAACCCGTTGTGCAGCAGGTGCTTCTGGATTTTCACCACCGAGGTGCGCGGCAGTTGGTCGACGAACTGCACGAACTCGGGACTTTGGACTTCGCGAAGCGCTGCGCGCACCACTGCCGCAGGTCTTCGGCGGTGGCATCGGCGCCGGCGCACAGGATCACGAATGCCTTGACCGATTCGTCCCGCATCGAGTCGGGAACGATGACGTCCTCGGCGCGGTCCACGACGTGCAGGTAGCCGTCCTGGTTGGCGCGCACGGTGTCCCCGGTGTGCAGCCACCCGGCCCGCAGCGCTTTCGAGGCCGAGTCCGGGTCGTCGAGGTAACCGGTCATGTGCGTCCGGCCCGGCTCGCCGCCGACCAGCAGCTCACCGGCCTCGCAGGGGCGGCGTGCGAGACGAGCACGAGAACGAGGTTCGACGTTTCCGCCACCGACTCCGCCACCACCCGGTGCAGGGCCTGCTCGGTGATGACCGCTCGGCACTGCGCGTACCGCAGCATGAAAACCAGTTCTTCCGCGCTAATCAGCGGATTCGTCGGAACCAGGACCGCACCTGCCAGCGCCGTGCCGAACCGGCACTCGTAGAACTCCGGCTGGTTGGCCAGGTGCACGTTCACCCGGTCCCCCGGGCGGACCCCGGCGTCGCGGAGCAGACCGGCGACCTGCCGGGCCCGCAGGTAGAACTCGCCGTAGCTGGTGGTTCGCACGTCCCCGGGCTCCTGCTCGAATCGAGGAACGCGACGAGGCGCGTAGGTCGCGTGCCAGGCCAACAGGCCGTGCAGCGTCGGCCCATCACCGGCGGTGAGCGTTCTTGTGAGCACGGCAACAGCGTTGCCCGGCTAGATCAGACCAAGCTCAAGTAATTATCAACATTTCATCGTCGAACGGAGCGGCCGCCAGAACGCGTTCTCGTTCGGGACTTCGGCTGGCAGAGCTGGGTCGGCCACTGCTGAGCCAGCACCGATTCAGAAGCTCCGCCTACAACACAAGCTCTCCTTTCCGTTCGGGACACACGCGGAAGCTCTTACCTCGCACGGCGTCGGCGCTCACCGCACCAGTTCGGCCGGCTTCGAACCGAGCGGTGATCCCGCATCCGTCATCCGCAACCGCGCGAAGCGGCAGGAAATACCACGGAACCCCATCGTGGTGAACAACCCGAGAACGACACCACCGCGAAGGCGAAAGCCAGCAGGGAGAAACACCGACAGCACCGGGGGCCGCCGCGGGGAAGTCGCCCACCTGCACCAGCAGCAGGTAGCCGCCGGTGCCCATCAGGCTGCGCATGAACCGCGCCCGGGTGCCCGGCGCGCTCCCGTCTTCGGCGACCGCTCACAGCTTGACGATGCGCTGCCCGAGGCTGTTCGCACTGCCTCCCAGCGGAAGTGCGATCGCGAGCACGAACCACGGCAACCAGACACCGACGAGCTGCGCCCCTGGTACCCGGCCTGCTGCTCGATGTTGCGCCCGCCGCTGCGGAACAACTCCCCGTGCACTGCCAGCACCAGCACGGTGCCGCTCGTGCTGACCAGAACGCTGGAGAGCTTGAAGATCAGCAGGTCGCAAACGGCCTCGAGCAGTCGCCTGGACGGGTGAGCGGGCGTGGTGCTCCCGGTCCGCTGGCCGGGCACTGCGCGCAGAACAGGGCCCGCCAGCGCTCCGGCCAACGCTCCCAGACCGTTGGCCATCAGGTCGTCGACATCGAACAGGCGGTAGGCACACGGGTACAGGAACCAGACCCCGGTCAGCTGCGTGACCTCGATCAGCAGCGACACCGCCAGGCCGATGCCCGCGGTGACCGCCGCACCACGCCCGAACATGTGCCGAACGAACATGGCCAACGGGACGAAAAGCGCGACGTTCAACACCACCCGTGGCCCATCAGCGCGGAGCCGCCAACGAGCTACGCGGTCACACTTTCAAGGTCATCGCGAAGACCGCAGGGCGTAGCACCGCAACCTAGATAGATAGTGATTCACGACACAGATCAGTTCATTCAGTTGGGCGCCAATCTGATCACGATCAACCCGACCCCATTTCGGCCGGTCAAAAGCCAGCCTCCCAAAAACCTCCCAAAAATCACCGAAATTCGAGAAAAGCCCCTCCGAAGCGATCACCGAATATCCACACCGCAACGCAAGAAAGCCCGTTGACCTGCACTTACGTGCTGATCAACGAGCTCTTCGCTCCGTCGGGATGGCGGGATTCGAACCCACGACCCCTTGACCCCCAGCCCAGCCCACAAATGACACTAACCAGCGAAAACCGAAAAACCCCAGGACAAACCGGTGCAGCTGAGTCCCGTTCAGCGCAGTAAAACTCGCTTCTGACCACTACACCCCTCCCAATATCCTCCCATTCACGCTCCCACGGTCAGGCGCTGAATCCTGCCCCGAACAGGCATAAAGCCCAAAAGGAACAACCGATCACAGCCGCACACAGACCACAAAAGGAGCGAACTTAGGGCGCCGCAAGCGCCGGCCATCACCTCCACATGCATGGAGAACACCTGATCGACCTCTGCCCGGCCTGGGGACACGACGGACCACCTCCACGCGCGTGGAGAGCACGGCAACCCTGGCCGCGGGTCTCCTGAGCGTCCGGACCACCTCCACGTGCGTGGAGAGTGCGCCAGGCGCGAGACGGGAAGACGAATGTTGTTCGGATCACTTCCACATGCGTGGCGAGCACTGGCCAGGGTTCCTCCAGGCTCTGCTCAGCCCCGGAGCACCTCCACACGCGCGGAGAGCGCCCAGCCGACCCGCACGGCCCCCGGCGACCGGACGGACCACCCCCACGCGCGTGGAGAGCACAGCACCGAGCTCGGCGTCGAGCTTGAACAGCTCGGACCACCCCCACGCACTTCGTGACCTGGCGTTTTATGGATACAGTTGTTCGTTTGGGATTCTTGTGAGGGGATGGCGGTACATAGCTGATCAGTGGCTCGACAACTGGTTCGGCTATGAGCGCGGCGGCCGGACAGCAGCAACGGGCACACCCACGTCTACTAACGTGTCTGGGTCGGGGCCGTCCCGGAGCAAAGCAACGCCGAACGAGTTATGGCCCGTGAGCACCTGCCACCGGTTCGTCGTCTCCTGCGCCTTTGCCCGAATTTCATCGGACAACGGCAGCCCCAGGTAGGCCACGTGCTGGTCTGGCCGCCAGGTGACATCGATGGCTCCAGACATGTCGCCGTGACGCGAGACACACCATGCGTGTTCGGTTCCCACCGGTAGCACAGAACACGAAGCGAATCCCTCAACGTAGACCAGGGCCGGGTCTTGATCAGCAAGTTCGGTGGAGTTCTGCCAGCACCGGCGCTCGACGCCACGTGTGATACCGGCCCGGTCGAGATCGACCTGTTCCCACCAGAGCCGCCCATGCACCAGGAGAAGCTCAGCGAACGTCCGGAACCGGAACGACTTGAGCTCGCCGGGGCCCTGCCGTCGCCCCATATCCGACAACAACTCCATGTACTCAAGCAGCCGCTCAACCGCCAGCACAGGGACCATGTGCGTACCGGATTCGTCACCCACACCCACCACAGTAGCGGGGCCTCTGAATACGCCTGGTGCGGCCTTCTCGGACCGGGCAGGGTGGTTGGTTCACCTTTCCTGTTCAAGCGAGAGGCCGTCATCCAGACTGACGTCCTGAGTTGACTCCTCGCTAAGACCTGAGCTTCCGTTCACAGCAGTGGCGGTAACCGGCATACTGCCTGAAACAGCAGTTCAGGGTGATCGCTGGTTGACGATGTGGATGGGGCCATGTCGTTCAGCGCTGGTAGGGGGTCTGGTGGGGCAGGAGGAGCGGCGGACGTCGTTCAACTCGATAAGTGGGAGAGTCTTCGGTCTTGCGGTCCAGGCTGGCGAGATTCACGGTAACGTGCACTTCCACTCTGGAGCGCAGGACGGACGAGCGGGCACAGTATGGGATTTCGTCAGTAGTAAACCGGGTGATGATCGGGGGACAACTGACCGCCAGGCGGTTCGGAAACAGGTGGATTGGCCGGTTCTTGTTGGTGTCGTCCCGCAACTGGCGAGCTCCTTCCAGCAGCGTGCTTTGAGTGAGGAGCTTGGGAACGAGCTGGAGCGTGAGTGGTCGCAAGGCGACAAGCAGTCCGTGCCCGAAGAGGAACAAAGACGCCGGCGGCATCATGTTCTGACCGGTTTGGGTGGGGTAGGGAAGACACAGCTTGCTGCCCAGCTCGCTCAACGATTCGTACGGCAATGGCGGCAGGACCGCGATGGCCAGCTACTTGACCTGCTGGTGTGGATCACAGCCGACTCACGGGACGCGATTGTCAACGGCTACGCCCGAGTCGCCGACAAGCTCAGCCTGCCCAAGGAGGATGACTTCGACGGTGACACCACCGCCAACCGGTGTCAGCAGTTTCTGACATGGATGGAAACCACGTCCAGGCGGTGGCTCATCATCCTGGATGACCTGCAAAGCCCTCGTGATCTCAACGGCCTCTGGCCGCCAGATGCTGGCCATACGATCGTCACGACCCGCCGACGTAGCGAACCTGCCTTCGACGGACGGCATGTCATCGAGGTCGGCTTGTTCGGCCGCCAAGAATCTCTCAACTACTTCCGGACCAAGCTCGGTGAACGCTACCAGGCTGAGGACGCAGCGAAACTCGCTGACGATCTCGGCTACCTGCCACTGGCCCTGGCGCAGGCGGCCGCGTACATCGCCACCCGCGGCATCACCTGTTCAGAGTACCGTCGTCGGCTAGCTGATAAAAGGCGACGGCTAGCCGACGTGTTCCCCGACGACGAGGGGCTTCCAGACGAACACAAGACAACGCTGGCAGCGACCTGGTCCCTTTCGATCCACGCAGCCAACCCGAGGTCTTCACGGCGCCACCAGTGCTAGACCACCTGAGCGCGATCACCTCGTACGAGGTAATCGACGCCGAACAAGTTGAAGGCGCGCTCTCGAACTTGCACCGTCTCAGCCTGGCAACTCGCGACACCGCGAGTTGGTACAGGCGACTTCGTGTGCATGCCCTCGTGCAACGCACGACCCGCGATGACATTCCCCAGCATCAGCCTCTTCACGCACTGGCATGGTGCGCAGCGGAGGCGCTCATGCGCCGCTGGCCAGAGGACATCCCAATCCCCGGCCGCGAACTAGCAGATAACGCCAACAACCTTGAGCGCCACACCAGACGCGAACTTTTGCAAGGGCCGGAAGGAGCGCACACCCTCCTGTACTGCCTCGGCCGAAGCAAGGGCAGATCGGAAAGTCCTCGCTCCGCGGTTGTTTACTTTGAGAAACTCCTTGACGAGTCCATCCGCACCTTGGGCGATCAGCACACGGATACGTTGATCATTCGGTATGCCCTTGCGGGCTGGCGCCGCCGGGCAGGCGAAGCGTCAGCCGCTGTAGCGGAGTTGGAGGATGTGCTGGCCTTCGTGTTGGCACGGTTTGGCCGCCAGGACCAACTCACGTTGATCATCCGGCACGAACTCGCACACTGTCGCCGCGCGGATGGTCATGTTTCTGGGGCGATTGCAGACATGGAGGAGTTGCTGGCCGTGCACCTACAGGAGCTCGGGCCCAAGGACTCCACGACCTTGATCACCCGTCGCAATCTTGCAGATTGGCGAGCAGAGGATGGTGACATACCCGCAGCGATCGCGGAGTTAGAGGAACTGCTGGCAGCCCAGCGTCACGCACTCGGCCCTGACCACACCGCGACACTGAAGACCCAGGACGACCTCGAAGAATGGCGGGACAGGGGAAAACAACTGGCGCAAGCGATCGGTGAGCTGGATGAGATTGCGGTCGCGCGACTGAAGCTACTAGCACCGGACAACACCGCGGCGTTGACGCTTCGACGCAACCTCGCACGTTGGCGGGACTGGATTGGTGATGTTGCCGGAGCGATCACCCAACTGGAGAAGCTCCTGACAACCCAGCGACAGGCATGCGGCGGTGAAAATCCTGCGACGTTGCTGACTCGGCGTCACCTGGCGAGCTGCCGCAGTCGAGCCGGAGATCTCAGCGGGGCGATAACGGAACTGGAGACCGCGCTCGAGGCTCAGCTACAGGTGCACGGGAGGGATCACCGGTCCACGCTGGCTGTGCGGCACCACCTTGCGTTCACGCGCGCGGAGTCCGGAGACGTGACAGAAGGAACCATGCAGTTGGAGGAGGTGCTCACCTCACAACTACAGACACTCGGTCCCAGGGATCCCGATACATTGGCCACCCGCCACAGCCTCATCTTCCTACGCGGACTCACGGGTGACGCGGACGTAACGATCACTGATCTGGAAGAGCTGCTGACGGAGAGGATCGCGGTCCTGGGGCCGGCGAGCCCAGTCACGTTGACGACGCGGCACAGCCTCGCGTTCTTCCGCGGCCAGACTGGCGATGTGACCGGTGCAGTCAGCGAGTTGGAGACGGTACTAGCCACCCAACAAGAGATTCGTGGCGCCCGCCACCCCGACACACTCGCCACCCAGCAAGACCTCGAGTACTGGCGCGACCTCAATTCACGACCGTCCGCCCGGCCTGCAGGTGCTCGGACCACATCCACGTACGTGGAGAACACGACACAGTGAAGGCGGCCTGGCAGCTGCGGAGCGGGCCACTCCACGTGCGTGGAGAGCACGGTGGTGCAAGTCGTCGACGACCCGGCCGAGCGGATCACCTCCACGTGCGTGGAGAGCACTTCGGCGCGCGTCACGGAATGGTTCGGCCGGCATCACGCATCGTCTTCAGCCTGCTCCCTGCTGGCCCACTCACCGAGGAGGAGGTCGTCGCCGAGGGCGGCCGCGAGCGCCTCGTCGTCAGCAGCCCCAAACACGTTGTCGGCAGCGGGCGCGCTTCGCAGCAGTACACGCGAGCATGAAAGTGGTCAACTTGTAACATATTGATCACTTGTTACACATAGTGCGAAGAACCACAAACAGTACGATCAACCACAAAGGCACCGCTCGTCCGCGTTAGGTTGATCAACGGTCATTTCCTCGTGTTGATCTCTGGGGTGAGGAGTCGTTGACGTGACGCGCTTAAGACGCGGCTGACCGGTGATGGCATCCTGTGCCCCAGCGCTCAGGACCCGGCTCGCAACACTCATCGCTCCGGCATCGCGTGGTCGAAGGGAGCGATACGGACGATCCTCGGCAACCCGAGGTACACCGGGTTCCAGGTCTGGAACAAGCAGCACAAGCACGAGGCGCTCATCGACGTCGACGATGTTGCGCTCGGCCATGAGACCCGGATGCGCTGGAACGATCCCAACGAATGGATCTGGTCAGATGATCTCGTTCACGCGCCGCTGATCAGCAAGGAAGAGTTCGACGAGGCCGCAACCCGCCGGGTCTCCCCCGAGACCAAGGTCAAGATGCGCAAGCCCCACCGATCCAAGAACCCTTACGTGTTGAAGGGAGTGATCTACCACGCCTCATGCCAACGTCGCATGCAGGGCCAGTACAACCACGAACGCGCCTACTACCGCTGCCGATACATGCAGGAGTACGCGCTGGCCAACAAGCTGGACCATCCCCGCAACGTCTACATCCGCGAGATCGACATCCTGCCCGAACTCGATGACTGGCTGGCCGGGTTGTTCACCGACGAACGGATCGACGACACCATTTCCCGCCTGGTGACAGCCGCGGAGCAGGACACCGGTGGCGACACCGAGGTGGTTCGATCTGCCCGAAGGACTGTCACGGACTGCAAACGTAAACTCGAGCAATACCGGCACGCTCTCGATCAAGGAAACGATGCCGGAATCATCGCCAGCTGGATCGCCGACGTCGAAGCACAGAAGCTGAAGGCCGAGGCCATCCTGCGCGGCAGCAAGAGCCCACGGCCTACGAAGATCACACCAAGTTCGATCAAGCAGACGCTCGTCGCCTGCCGTGGAGCCGTCGCTTCCCTGCACCGGGCGGATCCCGACCTCAAGGCGTCCGTCTACCGCGCTCTAGGCGTCAAGATCACCTACGACGACAAAACCCACACTGCAAAAGTCCAGGTCAACCCGGAACCAAGCAGTGTGGGGATTTCGACGTGTCCGAGGACGGACTTGCACGCTAACTACACGGCTCCTGCTTCCCGAAAAGGATTGAGGCAGAGCGCTTTTGCGTCGTTTCTGACCCAATCCCCTGGCCCAACAGGCAGACGACGTGACCAGAAGCGCACGCGGACACGCACCGATCAGCAGCGCTGTCCGGCCGCTGTCGCCGGATGTCGAGCCCAGCGGAGGGTTGAGCTGCCTGACGTCAGGGCCGTGAGGGAGTATGAGATCAACTATGGGCGGCCAGACCGGCGCGAGCGGAAGGGAAGAATCGTATGCCGCATCCAGCAGAAAAGGCTATCCAGGACTTCTGGCAGGTAACCAACGACGCCTTTAACAGAACCTCGCCTCCCGGACTAGCAAATCGCCTGCGCGGCGAAGCGGTAGGCAATCGCCTTGATCCTCTTATCAGTACCGTAATTGAAGAGCTGGAGCAGCGTGGGCTAGAAAGAGAGTCGATCCGAACCCAGGCAAGACTGAGACTTCCAGGCTCCTATCAGGAAACGATGCACACATGGGATATTATTGTCTTCGTCGATGATATTCCAGCGGGAGTAATCGAGTTTTACTCCAATGTTGGCACCTCTATTGGAAATAATTCCAGGAACCGCATGGACGAGATCCTAGCTAGAGGTGCTGACGCTGGGCGAGCTTATGCTGGCCACCCAGTGCTTAGCTCCCTCAAGCCTTGCGTGGGCGCTGTTTTCTTGATGGAAGAAAACGATAAGTCAACTACCCCGACCCGGTTTCATTCTGGCGCCTTTGATTCAGATTCTAGCAACACAACTAGCCACATAGACCGATTTCAACGCTTCTTCGGACGTCTTCTCCAGGACGGAATGTACGATGCAATCTGTTTCCTAACCACGAAAAGGGCTCCGAATGTGACCGTCGGGGAGCCCGACTCAAATATGGGTTTCAATGACTTCGTCGAGACGATAGCTAGCCGGGTTGCCGAAGTGAGAAATAGCAAGAACGACCACAGCTTCGGAGCTGCAGAGTACGGCATGATGCTCGCCTCCCGCGATGACCTGGTTGAAGTTATTTCGGGACTGACTGCGACGCCAGCAGGATTGGCGGCAGTGGAACTCAATGTGATCCAGCGAAGGCGAAATTCCCTCGCGGGGCTGCGCAAGATAGCCTTGAACAGGGATTCAACCGAGACTCAGGTGCAGAATTCTATCGGTCGCGAGTACTGGATGTTCGGCGGCCAGTACACTGGCATTCTTCCAAGGCGAGACGGAATGCCGCTAGACCAGCACGATATCCCTCTTGTATGTTCCGATCGAAGCATACATATTGTCGAACTGAAAAGACCTGGAAGCCCACTCGTTAAGCGCCATAGGAATCACCTAATCGTCTCAAATGACGTCCACGAGGCGGTGAGTCAATGCATGAACTACATACGTACATTCGATGAGTTGGGCGCCAGCCTCCAAACCAATCACCATAATGAACTTGGATTCGACTACGACTATCGACGCACTAAGGGTACGGTGCTCATCGGGCATCCCGACCATGTGGATATTAAAGGAGTCACACGAGAACAGGTCGATCAGACAATCCGTTCGTACAATGCACATCTCAGCCGGGTTCAGGTTTTGACTTACGCTGACCTGCTAGACAGCGCGGAACGCACTCTACGGTTCGAAGAAGAGGAGTACGATTGAAAACAAAAAGTCTTTTCTGGCGTGCATCACGCTGAAGGAGGATGTGACCTCTGGCAGTCGCCGTCAAACAAACCTGTGAGGCCGGCGTTTCAGGCAAGCGCATATATAGCGTTGCTTGGAAAGGCGCCATCAACGGCGCACAGAGGACTACCGGGCCAGCAGCCGAAGGAAATGTCCGTCGCGCCGTAGTTGAAGCAGCCGGAATGGCCCTCGCTGGCCAGAGCTTTGCCGGAATCCGGTGGGCTGGTGGGGTCGGCGGCTTCTTCGATGTCCGATGGGTGGAACTTCAGTCGGCACCATGACTGGATCTAGGCATCGTCGCTGTTAGGCGCGGCGCCGTGGGCGACGCGCAGCGAATCGACCACGACGTCAGGCTTGAACTGGAACCAACCACTTCGCTTCTTGGGTAGGTGCATCCACGGGTGATCTCCAATTCTGACGGACCGCGGGCCGGAACCGAGCGGATTCAGCCCGCCGGCTCTGGTACGTGCCCTCGGCCTGCCCCTTCGCGCCCGGCTCTCCATCACTGGCCGAGCGCCCGGCCGCCGTCTACCTCCGCGAGGATCTGATCCAGCACAAGATCAACGGGTGGGCACGGCGGTCTGTTCGACCCCAAGACATCGAACAGACCGTGGCTGCTGGTGGAGCTAGCGCTCTCAGAGCGCCACATCAGTCACGCTGGGGACAGCCAAGAAGGAGAGCCTCACGGGCGCCGATCCGGCGGCGTTGACAGAGGTGATCAACGAGGCTCAAGCCGAACGTGCGCCAGGTCGTGCTGAACTGAAGACCAAGCCAGCGCCTAACGAGTTCTCAGATGCCGAGATCTCCACGTTGATTCGCTCGGCAACGTGGGCGCATCGCTGGCAAGCACCGAACCGGACCGGCTCGCGAGGCTCTACGACGCCGTTGACCTGCAATTTCGTGAATGAACCCGCAGGTCCGCCGCTCAAACGAAAGTTCTCCCGGCGTGCCGGGTGAATCGATTTTGTGTCCGAGGGGGGACTTGCACACTATCCACCCGCCTAGTCCTGCCGAAGTTCAGTTAAGCGGGAGCGCGCCTGGCTTCCCGATGGCCGGGCGCGGGCACCGAAGGCGGGTCCAGATATCTTTCTGTAGGGCCTGGTGATTCAGTAGGCGGGTGGCTCCGGGGGCCGCCTGCGAGGGAGATCGACACTCCGGTAATCTTCGGTCACTAAATGTGACCGACATTGGAGCGGAGGGTGACGAGTGGCGCGAGGCGTCGGCCCAGCTGGAAGTTCACGCTGTTTGTGCTCGCTACATCCGCCCTTCTAGGCACCAAACAGCGTCTGGACGCTCGTACCGCACACTCGGGATAATCTAACAGTGTCTACAGAAGAAGTAAGTCGCAAGTACACCACCGAGTGGATTGTTTTGGTAACTGTATCTGCTCGGCTGGTTGGGCGTCAGCAAGATCTTCAGAGGTTTGGTATTCCAAGCTCGGAACCACCGTGTCATATTTATTTGGTTAGCACACGCCCAAGGATGTCAATCGAACCCGACACTGTCAGGATCACCGACGAAGAACTTAGCGGAGTTCTTCGACTCCAGCATGGAGGCACTTTCAAAGAATACCCTTTCAGGGCTTCCCATTCCCTAGGGGAGGGGCCTATGAGTTGGTGTTCAGAGTGGCCATATGAGGAATTCTCGATCGAAGACAAAGATGGCCAGGTAGTATCGGCAGGAGTGGTCGCCCACCTTCAAAGCATAGCTTCGGAATGGCCACGCGAGGCAAGCGATCACGATATTGAATACGTAGGACAGGCATTTGGGCGGTCTAAGGAGAGGACCGCGTGGGACCGCCTAAAGCATCACGAAACAGTTCAGAAGATCCTTGCAGAAACCACGCCAGATAAGCAGGTCTGGCTCACGCTTGCCGCCATCACTGACCTGAAGTTGGGCATAGATATAAACCCTGGCCCATCGCGGGCATCCGACAAGGAGGACAACGCACATAACTCGCTCGTAATTAACACTTTCCACCAAGGGGAATTCAAAGATAGGCACGCTGTAGCACTGGCGGAAGCAGGTTTGATCAGAATGTTCCAGCCTAACTACAATGAACGCCTGAAGAACAAGTTCCCCAGCAGCAGTTTAGTGTCGTTGGAGTCAGTCCGCCCCCTTGACCTGCACGGAGTACTCGTCGAGCTCCAAGGCTGGGATGTAGGAATGCGATACGGGACGAAGGCGAAAGCGCACGATCAACTACATTTTGGCGGATTTGTTATACACACGGATGACAATAGATCGGCTCCAGTATTTCTGGAACCGCGAAATGATCTGAAGATTTTCAGGGAATATTAGCGGTAATGCCTAGCGTCACTCCAGCCACGCTGGAGACAGCCAAGAAGTGGCTTGCTGACACCGAAGCCGCAAACTACACGGCTTGCGCTTCCAAGCTTGAACTGAAACATCTGTTGCCGTGGCTTTCCTTGCCGTCTCGCTGAATGCATGAATTCTTGTTGAAAAGGGTATCTTTCTCATCGTTGGGGGCGTGCTCTCGTACTCCTCGACGATGGGGAGGCTTGCATTCCAGGGCTAAGCGTTCGACGAGGGAGGCGTAAGGGGCGGGCGTCCCTCGGCCAGAAATCCACACCTACCGCAGGTCAGGAGGCTATGCTTTGGCCTCAGTGGACAATTCGCACTTTCGCTGGTCCACATTGCACGGTCGGCCGCCGTGGGCGCCCGCCTCACAGCAGCCCCACCAAGATCCCCGCATGGTCCGGCTGGAGTATTATGCGACTGCCATAGCTACTGAGTAAATGCGCCATGCGCCGGACTTTGGAGTGGGATCAAGTGCAGAGCGAAGTTCGACAGAGCCATATATCAGCGCTTAGCGATCGAGTCCGCAAGCGCGGCTACGCTAACTATCTGAGCGGTATGCGACTTGTCAAGGTTCGCGGCTTCAGCAATGCAGAAATCCGTTTCGATTTCCCGGTGACTGCGCTCGTCGGCCCTAATGGCTCAGGTAAGACGACGATCCTCGGCGCGGCTGGGCTCATTTATCAGGAAGTACAACCCCGCCGGTTCTTTGCCAAAAGTGGAGCTTACGACGACAGCATGAAGGGGTGGCGGATCGAATATGAGCTTGTCGGTCGAAACCGCCCGTCGACTCCTACTTCTGTAAGCCGAACTGCTAGCTATCTGAAAGCAAAGTGGAATCGGGACGCCGTGGCCCGTCCCGTGGTTATTGTGGGCATCAGCAGGACCTTGCCTGCTACGGAGCGGAAAGATCTATCCCGGTTCATTGGTGGAGATTTTCAGGGTGCGCACGAGGAGCAGTTTGACGAACCTGTAGTTAAGGCCGTCGAACACATTCTCGGCAAGGATGCCGCCAACTACCTACGAGTGGACGCCGATCGTGATGGACGTTCTTCCATCTTCGCAGTCCGAGGCAGCGCACTTCCCGGGGGGAACTATTCAGAATTCCACTTCGGCGCAGGCGAGGCAAGCATCATACGGATAGTTAGTCGCATTGAGGAGGCGCCTAACGACTCCCTTATTTTGATTGAAGAAATTGAGAATGGGCTACACCCAGTGGCAACTAGACGCCTCGTCGAGTACCTGATCGATGTTGCCAGGCGTAGGTCGTGCCAGGTAATTTTTACGACTCATTCGAACGATGCGCTGTCGCCTCTTCCGAACGATGCGGTATGGTCCGCCTATCGTGGACGCCTTACACAAGGAAAGTTGGATGTTGCCGCTCTTCGGACGCTAACAGGTCAAATCGATGCGCGACTTGCCATCTTTACCGAAGATGCGTTTGATGAGATGTTCGCTGACGTCACCCTGCGTGCATACACTCAACGACGAAATTTGGACAGATCGAGCATTAAGATTCACGCACTTGGCGGAGCGGCACCAGCTCGCGATCACACAAGATTTCATAATGCTAACCCCACGAGACCTTTTCCTGCTGTTTGCCTCTTGGATGGCGATAAACGAACGGAAGACGGCTACGAGCCGTCGACCCTAGAGTGGTATAACGAGGACGGTGAACTCCAAATTGCAAATGATATTGTTTTCTCCCCCGGTGGCTCTGACCCCGAAGCGATCGTTTTCGAGCAGATCCTAGAAAATTTGGACAAAATCGGGAATCTGATCGGAAAATTGACGATTGCGATGCAGCTCGACACCCCGATGCAGGCGCGTGTTCGTGAATCTATCGAAACGCGCGCGAAGACCAATCGTGATCGCCATCTGATCTATGGTCAGATCGGAGAAGATCTCGATTTCCTATCGGAGTCTTTGGTGCAGCGGGCTTTCGTGACGACGTGGGCGTATGCATTCCCTGGCGAGGTAGAAGCTATTTGGTCCCCGTGTAAACACCTTATCCCTTCGATTAATGTATAATTGTAGAGCGTAGATATTCCTGGACGGGTGGTGAGCCCGTTCTGTCCCAGTCGGCTGCCGTTCAATGCTGTCCGGTCTGTCCCGCCGAGGCCCTGTCCAGGACGCCTCGGGGGGACAGGCGGGAATGCCCAATGACCTGCTGAAATAGCCGGTATATCGGATCGGGACGGCAAGCTGCTACGTGTCCTGGGCTGTCCCGGCCTCTGGCAAGGCCGCGTAGATGACACACCGCGATGGACACAGACACCTGTCCCGTCGACGGCGCGGTTTGGTACACCGGTAGCCGGTACGGCACAGGAAATTGATCAGCGCGTGGGCACATGCGGGTCCAGAAGGCGTAGTAGGGATTCTTGTCTCGTTCGGCACGGAGCAGCCGTAGATCCGAGTCAGCATCGGCCCCAGCGCTTGCCATTTCTTCGTCTTGCGGCCATCCGAGTCCAGGTACCCGATCAGGCGTTCATTCTCGCCAGCGCCGCATAGGATGATCCACCCGTGTCCGCTCAGAAAACTGATCAGCGTTCCATGCGGACCGTGTCTAGATCCACCTTCTCTGTTCAGTCAACCGGTCTCGGGAGCTGCAGGGGCTGCGACAAGGCGGCCGTTTCCGCTGACACCTCCTCCCTTTTGCCCTCAGCAGGAACGCTCCGGCTGTTGCCTGAAGTGGGCTCCGTGAGCCCTCGGTGCCTTCCGACGCTGGAGTGTCGATAACGGAGGTGTCGTCGGCTGGGCCAGGCGCAGCACTGCTGTGGGATTCCGCGAGGTCGGTCGCGGCCGTCAGCAGATCCTGAATCGCTTGCTGGGGGTCGGTGCCGCTGCTCAACGCTCGCCGTACGGCCGCCATTGCGACGTCGGCACGATCTACCGCTTCCCATGAACGCGCGTTGCCAGCCTGGATCCGGGCTCGGCGGGCGCGTTGCCTACATGCGGCACCGTGGTATCGAGCGCGCCGTCCACGTGAAGAGCTTGGTGGCAGCGGCTCGCCGCATCCCAAGCCCACGCCAGCAGACATCGACCGTCCCCAATCGTGACGCATTGCGAGGCGCTTGCTTGCAGCATTGGCGTCGTCAAGAAAAGAGTCACGAAATTGTCGGCGCAACGACGGGAGCTGCGGCAGGCGTTGGTTGCTTTGCCCTACAGCCGCTTGAGCCCTGCAAGTATGGCTTGCAGGGTCTCGATTGATGGCCTTCGAAACGTCCTGGGCGCAGGCTTTCTCAGCTCGGCGAGGAGCAGGATTCGTGTCGGCAGGTCCGGGTTTAGGTCACCGCTCCAGGCGGTCACGTAGCCGTCCGGTTCGTCTTTGAGGCTGTGTCTGCCCACCGGTTCCGCGATCGCGGTCATGCTCCGGACTGCTCGATTACGAGGTGCTGCGCGCTCTGCTCGCGGACCAGTGCGGCGAGTTGGTCCAGTGTGTTCGCGAGCATTTCGCGGTCCTCGGTGCTGCATCGGCCCTGGGGTAGGTAGTAGGCGGCGTCATCGAGAAGCCATTGCGCCTTGCGCAGCATGACCGCGAGCTTGCTGTCGTCGGGGCAGGTCGCCGCAGGCTGATTGGTGGCTTGGTCGGTCGCTGCCGCAAGTTTCAGCAGGCAGGCGCTACAGGGTGCGCAGGCGGGAGCTTTGCCGGAATCCAGCGGGCTGGTGGGGTCGGCGGCTTCTTCGATGTCCGATGGGTGGAACTTCAGTCGGCACCATGACTGGATCTCGACATCGTCGCTGGTAGACGCGGCGCAGTGGGCGACGCGCAGCGAATCGACCACGACGCCGGGCTTGAACTGGAACCACTTCGCTTCTTGGGTCGGTGCGTCCACGGGTGATCTCCAATCCTGGTGGACCGCGGCCAGAACCGAAGCGGGTTCAGCCCGCCGGCTCTGGCCGCGGTCCGTGTCCGGCGACGGCCGGGGGGCGCGGGCGCAACGCCGCCGGACGACTTGGGGGTGACCGCGTGTGAGCGGTTCGTGTCAGACTGAAATCATGCTTTCATCAGCGCTCGGTCAGCGGAACGACCTGGACACGACCTGCTGACGACATAAGACGACCCGTAGCGCGGACGGGAGACAGCGATGCAGACGGCACGCACAGTGCTCGAACTGAAGATCAAAGAACGGCGGCAGACTCTTCAGGAGTTCGCCGAGTTCGCCGAGACCTTCGCTCGCCAACACGACGAGCCTGGAACGCTCAGCCTCCGGCATCTGCAGCGGTTGACCGCTGGGCGCGGGCCGAGCGGGCAGCCACTTGGCCAGCTCCGCCCGGCAACCGCTCGGCTGCTCGAAAGGATCTTCGATCTCAGCATTGACGAGCTGTTGGTTCCGCCGGGGCAGGCAAGCCCGCTCAGGGAGGTTGCCGCCGAACGGCTCGTGGAAGGCGCTTCCGTGCGGCAGTTGGCGTTCGACCAGGCTCAGGACCACGGGCTTGGCCGCCGTGAAACAGCGACACCAGCTGTCCAGACACCGGAAACGCGCGTCGACATGGGTATGTCGTTTGCTTGGTTGGACGACCGCGCTGGTTGGAGCCCTGAGACGACCCGACGCAAGGTGATGGCCCGACTCGGGAAGTTGAGCACTGATGACCTGCTCGACCTGCATGCGCGGCGTGGCAAGGTCCGCCGAAGCGAGATCACGAACGCGCTGATGGAGTACTACGCGGATAGCGTGCAGGACCACGTACCCTATCGGGTGCTCAGTGGGCATCGGGAGATTCAGACAAGCGTCCTAACGCGGCCGAACTGGTTGGACCTCGCGTGCCCGCTCAGGCAGGGCAACGACCACCTGACGTTGAACGCCGATCCGGGCGGCCGTCTCGCACCGGACGACGCAGGGATACGTCATGCCGTGCATCGGCTTGCCGAGGCCGCCGCGCTCGGTGTGCGGGTCGCGAACGTTCCGCTCTATCGGCTTCTGAGCGTCGACGTTAGGAAGGGAGCGATTGTGGGTTCAGTCGGCGTCGCTCCGTTCGTCGAGTACGCCGTCACCATGGATCTGCTCGAAAAGGAATTGATCGACGCGATTTGCGGTGCGTCCGCGGATCAGCCTGGCAACTTGCCACTGCGAGATCGGTATCTGCCGGACATCGCGTCCGTTCTCAACTTGTCTGGTCGATTGTGTGCGGGTGGCGTGCTTGCGTTGTGTGCAATTGCGCGTCCCACTGATCCATATCGTGGCGAACGGGACTATGCGCTCCTGGTCCAGCAGCGGTCCGGCCACGTTCTCAACGCGGCGAGTAGGCTAGCCGTGATCCCGAAAGGCTTTCATCAGCCGATGACGGATATTCAGGCCGATGCGCAACTCGGAACCACGTTGCTGCGTGAGCTCGAAGAAGAACTGTTCGGACGCAGTGAGGTCGACAGCACTGTTGGAGCTCCCCGCGTGGCCGCACCTTTGCATCCTGGTCGTTTGTCCGAGCCTACGAAGTGGCTCATGGAGGATCCCGGTCGCGTGCGGATGGAATGCACTGGATTTGGGCTCAACCTGCTCAGCGGGAACTTTGAGTTCGCGTGTCTTGTCGTTATCGACGATGACGAGTTTTGGGAGCGCTACGGCGGGCAGATCGAAGCGAACTGGGAGTCGTCCGGGCTCCGTCTGTACTCCAGTTTGGACGATCACCTGGTCACCGAGCTGATCGCCGACGAGTCATGGAGCGACAAAGGGCTTTTTGCGCTGACCCAAGGGATTCGCCGCCTACGTGAGGTTGGTGACGACCGCGTGAACCTGCCCGCCGTGGCGTGGAGCTAGTTGGATGCTGACGGCCAGCGGACGGTCACCACGACCGAATCGGAGATAGCTTCCCAGGAGTGATCGATTCCCGGGCCCCAGACCGCGTAGTCACCCTGCTTGGCCAAATCGACCGTGCCTTCGGTGAGGTGCAGTCGGAAATTTCCCTGCACCAGCAGGAGCATGGTTGTCCGCTGGTCGTCGGTCGTCCACTCGGGGCGCTTGTCGCCAGCCGGGTGGACACCCCATTTCACTTCGACGTCCTTCGTTGACCGGACGCCTTCGGACGGGTCGATGAAGTGGCCGAGCACCCAGCCGCGCGTTTCGCTTCCATCTTCGGCGGCGTTTCCGTGGTGCCAATTGCGGCTCACTACCGTACCTCCCATTCGATCGGCGGCAAGCTCACTCGCTCGCGGCCGATTTGACCGAGTCGTCGAAGGCCCTGAAGCAGTGCGAACAGCCCTTCGTTGCTCCACGCTACATCACGGACCAGTTCGCCGAGCAGATCCCCGTCCAGGCTGGAGTACTGGCGGAGTCCTGCTGATTCCCAGTTGGCTTCAACTCGACCACCATAGCGGGACCAGAATTCTTCGTCATCGATGACGATCAGGCTGGGGAACTCGAAGTTGCCGCTGAGCAGGTTCAACCCGAAACCGGTGCATTCCATGTGCAGGGCACTCGGAGTTTTCCATCAGCCAACGCATCGGCTCGGACAGACGGCTCGGGTGCATCGGGTCGGCGGTTCGCTGGTCGCCGAAGGTGTTGTCGATGTCGTCGCGCCCGAACAGCTCTTCTTCCATCTCGCGCCGCAGCGTCGCACCCACCTGGGCATCGGCGCGCAGGTCCGTCAGCGGCTGGTGGAAGCCCTTCGGGATCACCGCCAGTCGGCGGGCGGCGTTGAGGACGTTGCCCGAGCGTTCCTGCACCAGGAGAACGTAGTCCGCTTCGCCCCTGAACGGGCTTGCAGGGCGCGCAATCGCGCACAGTGCGAGCGGGCCACCTGCGCACAGCCGGCTGGAGACGTCGACCACGGACGCGATGTCCGGCAGGTACTTGTCGCGCAGCGGCAGCGCCTCGTGCGCCGAGCCGACATCAGCGGCGATCGCATCGATCAGCTCGCCTTCGAGCAGGTCCATGGTCACGGCGTACTCGACGAACCGCGTGACCCCGACCGATCCACGGATCGAACCTGGGGAAACATCCACACCGAGCAGCCGGTACAGCGGCATGTCGACAAGGCGCGTGCCCATAGCCAGCGTCTCGGCTAACCGCTGGGCCGCACGTCCGGCTGCGTCATCATCCAGCGGCATGTCAGCGTCCGCCGCACTGGTGACTGTGAGGCGGTCACGGGACGCGATCAGCGGGCATTCCAGGTCCAGCCAGTCAGCACTGGTCAAGATGCTTGTCTCGGCCTCGGTGTCGCTGCCGAAGCGCGCGGCGTACCTGCCATGGCTTGCGGTCCGCTCGCCGTAGTACTTGCCGAGGACCTGCGCGACGCTCCGTTGATCGACGCGCGCTCGACGGCTTGCCCTGCCCTGGAGTTCGCGCACGTCCAGCCGTGCCAGCCGCGAAGCTACGTCGCGCCGACTGGTGCCCGGCTCCCAGCCTGCGTGTTCGTCCAGCCACTCCAGTGCCGCGCCGATGTTGGGATCGGTGCTGAGCCGTAGCTCGGCATCCGCTGCCGCCTGGTCGTCGGCGGACGGATCGTCGGGGCCAGCATCGGCGGTGTCGTCGATCAGCTGGGCGAACCGTGCTTGGACCGGCGGCGACGCCTGTTCAAGCGCTGTGTCGAGTAGCTGCTGCATCTCGGATTTCGGCACCAGAGTGGGTTTCTTGTGCCACCCGCTGACTGTTCGGACGGCAATTCCCAAATGCTCCGCGAACGTCTCGTTGCTCATTCGCAACGCCGCCTGTAGCGCGCACGCGGTGCGCCCCGTCCAGCCGGTCACCAAATCCATCGAGCCGCGCCCCCTGCCGCTGCTTTGTGCACTGGTTCTGCACCGCTCGTGCACTGGATGTGCATCGCTGATGCATGGGTTGCCCAGCGGTTTCGCACTGGAATTGAAGGCATGAAAGACATCCGATCCAGCAGGCAGAACCACCCGGCCTCAGCGGTTCTTGCGGACATGCTCGATCACCGTCGCGAGATCGCTCTTCAGGTCATCGAGCCGCTCAGTGATCTCGACCATGCGCTGTTCGAGAGCGTCCAACCGGGACCAGACCGTCTCGGGTCCGGCTGCGGCCGGCTCATCGGGCGCAGGCGGTTTTCGGCCGTGCAGCACGGAAATCAGATGCTGCGGGTGCCAGCCGAGGGCCACGGAGAGGGATTCCAGCGTCCGGGAGCTTCGGCGGCGCTCCACAACGTGGTGCTGGATCTCGCGGACGATCGCCAGCGAGACGTTCGAGCGCTCGGCGAGCTCCTTCTGCCGCCAGCCGAGCTCGCTCACGCGCTCGTTAATGGCTCTGGCGACCGCCGCCCAATCTTCCGACACGTATTCCTCCGCGCTCCGCCTCAGCGCAGAGGTTAGCCGTTGCGTGCCGCATTCCGTGACATGACCGCGCACAAATCGCGCGGCTCCGGCCTTTCGCGCCTAATGAGCGCTGAAATCATAAGAATTCAGCTGAAATCAGCTCCCATTCTTGACTGAAGGGCTTTCTTCAATGGGGACCGACATGTCCAAAACCGGGCGACCGGTGTTTCTCACCGTCCGCAAAGCCGCCTGGATTCTCAGCGTCGACCAGTCGACGATCTCCCGCGCGATCCGGCTCGGCATGCTGCCCACCGTGCAGCGGAACGGCCGCCGCGTGATCTCCGCCAACGACGTGGTTCGTCTGCTGGGCGAGCCGATCAACGACGCAGCGCAGGACGGGGGTCGGCAGTGATGACCCCGAACAACGACGTCCGACTGATCGGTATCGCCTGGCGGCTGGACCGCCTGCGCTGGATGCCGAGCGCGGTGCTTGCCAACGCAGTGCTCCGTGACGGCATGTGCATGGCGGCGAGCCAGGAGGACGAACCCGCCTGGGCTGACGAACCGATGACTGATCGCGAGCTGGCCGCGCGGATGTGCGCGGGCTGCCCGGTCCAGGACGAGTGCCTCGAACTGGACCTGCGCGTCGCTGGGGAGAGCACCGCTGGCGTCTGGGGCGCTCTGCCCGAGGACGACCGGCGCGCGCTGTATCCGCACTGGCTTCAGCGCGGGGAGCGTGTCGAAGGGGGGTGGGCGCGATGATGTTGCAACTCACCCCGGTCGAGATCCTGGCTGCGCTCGGTGGCCTGATTGCGCTGGTCATGGTGTGGCGAGCAAGTGCGCGCGCCACACGGCGAGCGAGCGAGGCCGCTCGGGCGAGTGTCCGGCTGGTCTCGCTCGCCGGGCGGGTCGTCGTGACGGCCGCCGCGATCGTGGGCGTGCAGTGGATCGTGATCACGCACCCTGGCAACACGACGCTGCTGCTCGCCGTGCTCGGTGTACCGGCGTTGTTCGCGTCGTACACGCTGACCAAGGCACTGACCGTGACCACGACGGACGTGCCACAGCAGCGGAAAGGGCGGCGTCGATGAACGCGCCGTCGATGGTCAAGGGTGGGCGGCTGCTGCCGCCCACCCCGGCCAAAGCCGAAGCGGTCGAGCAGGTGCGTAGGCAGGTGGACCGGCTGTGCTGGACCGGGATCCTGCTCGGCCTGGCGTTCACCATGACCAATGTTCAGAGCTTCGCCGCGAACGGTGCTGCCGTGTGGTCGTTGCCGTGGCTGGCGGCATGGTTGCTGGACCCGATGGTGTCGCTGGTGCTGCTGGCGATCCTGCGGGCCGAGCAGATCACCGCCCGGTACGGCATCCGCACCGGAGGATGGGTGCGCGGAGCGAAGTGGTTCACGCTCGCAGCCACGTACGTGATGAACACCTGGGAGGCGTACGCGGCCGGATCGGCGGACATGGTGGTGCTGCATTCCGTGCCGCCGTTGGTGGTATTCGTCGCCGCTGAGGCCGTGACTGATCTCCGGGACAAGCTCAGCGAAGCCGTCCAGGCAGCGTTCATGAATGCCGGGGTTACCGGCACGCCTGACACCGAGCCAGCACCCGAACCGACCCGTGACCGGTCGCCGGAAGGGAAGCGCCGGAAGTCCTTCGATGAATACCTGGCCCGAGCGCGGGAGGCATGGAACGCGGACGTGACCGTGACGCCTGCCTGGATTCGGGAGGTAACCGGCTGCTCACGCGGCCTGTCGTCCCGGCTGGCTGCCTCGCTGTTGGCGGAGGTGGGCAGCGATGAGCAGTGAGACGCTGCCCGCTGCCGCGTCCTCCCGGGAGGTCGAGCGGCACATCTTCGATGCCGAACTGATCGACGATGACCTGCCGACCGAGCCGCAGCCGACTCGGCGACGACGGTTCATGAACTGGTGGCAGCGTTCACCGCGCGTGCCCACCGCGGTGAAGTCCCGGCAGGCCGCGAAGCACGCAGCTATGGACGGCGTGGTGTTCCTGCTGCGGTCGCCGTGGCGGTTCCTGACCTCGGTCGGCAGGGGCGCGGCAACTGCCTTCCGGGGCTGGCGTCGGTGGGTGCGCGTTCATGACTACCGGGACGCTGCCGAGCAGTCCGAGAAGCTGGCTGACAAGTTCACCGAGATTCGTGCGCTGACCCTGTTCCGCTGGAAAGTGACTGGACTCGTAGCGCTGGCAGCTGCCGCATTGGTCACCGCGGCCTACGTCGTGTACGGCGGCCGGGCGCTGTGGATCGCAGCCGGCATCAGCTCGGTGACGCTGGCTGTGTTCGGCCGCCGCAAGGATGGCGCACCCGGACGCAAACCGGTGCTGGCTGGTCCGCGGACGCTCACCTGGACCATGGATCCACAGGTGCTGGTCGATGCGTTCCGGGACGCGAAGCTGATCGGCAAGGACGAATCGCTGCGCCTGGTCGAGCGCGCCGCACACGACGGCGCAGGCTGGGCCGTCACCGTCGACCTGCCCGCCACCCGCAAAGCTGCCGACGTCATCAAGCATCGCGAAGCACTCGCCTCGGCGCTGGCGGTCGATGAGCTGCAGCTGATCGTTGAGCGGGTGCGCGGGCGGGGTGGTCACGCCGGGCGGGTCTTCCTGTGGGTTGCCGATGAGGATCCGTACTCCGGTCCGCCGCTGCGGTTTCCGCTGCTGGATGTGGAGTTCTGGGACGCCTGGCGGCCGATCCCGTTCGGTCGGGACGCGCGTAACCGCCGGATCGATCTGCCCGTGGTGTGGACGTCGCTGGTCGTCGGGGCGATCCCCCGACAGGGCAAGACGTGCGCCACCCGGCTACCGGCGGCCGGGCTGATCCTCGACCCGTACACGCAGCTGTACGTCTTCGACGGCAAGGGCGGGAAGGACTGGCAGGCAGCCGAAGCCGTCGCGCACCGATACGTCTGCGGTGACGAGCAAGAGCACGCCGAAGCTGTCCGGGGCTACCTGGTCGAACTGGTCGCCGAGGTACAAGCACGGTTCTCCCGGATGTCCACACTGGATGACGAAATCTGCCCGGAGTCGAAGATCACGCCGCAGATTTCTCGGGACCGTGATCTGGGCATGCCGATCACAACCGTGATCATCGATGAGGTTCAGGTGTACCTGGAGAATCCGACGCGCGTGGAGATCGAGGGGAAGAAGACCACGCTCGGCGCGCACCTCGCGGACCTCCTGACCTACTTGGCCCGCAAGGGGCCAGCGGTCGGGATCGTGGTCATCCTCGCCACGCAGCGGCCGGACTCGAACACGATCCCCTCACGGTTGCGGGCTGTGCTCGGATCACGCTTCGCGTTGCGGGTGATGGACTGGCGGGACTCCAACATCGTGCTCGGCGAGCAGATGAACACGCGCGGGTTCGACGCCTCGACGCTGCTGCCGGGCCACAAGGGCGTCGGGATTCTGCGCCCGGATGGCGACACCGACGCCGGAGCGGACACGCTCGCGGTGACCGTGCGGACGTTCTACATGCACAACGCCGAATGGCGGGACATCTGCGAACGAGGGCGCACGCTCCGGGAAGCAGCCGGAACGCTGACCGGACACGCAGCAGGCGACGACACCCCACGATCGATCGATCAGGCAGCTGTCGTGAAGGCACTCGGCAGCGGTACCGGGGCCGAGGTCGGAGAACCGGTCGAGCTGCCGGAACCGCTCGCCTCGGTCGCCGAGTACCTAGGCGACGAGCTGGATCAACGCGAGTTCGTACCCACAGCCGAGCTGACCGAAGCCTTGGACGTGGATCCGAGCGTGTTCGCGCGGCAGATGGGACAGCTGGAGTGCCGACCGAGCCGGCACCGAGTTCCGGGCGAGGACGGCGAGGTCCGCCGGGTGCGCGGCTACTTCACCGCCGATATCCGGGCGGCAATCGACCAAGTTTCTGCTGAAATCAGCTTGGATGATGAGTCGGACGGTGATCAGCCATGACCGCCGATGCGCGCGACGAGAAACAGGTCACGGTACATCTACCGGCCGACCTACCTGTACTAACGCCTGAAGTGAGCCGCATACTGCTAGGCATGCTGGTCGAACTGACAGAGGTTGAGGTTCCTGACGGACCTCTGAGGAAGGGCAAACATGACTGTTGAAATCAGCGGCGATCCGTGGGCGACGTTGGACGGCCTGCTCGGCGTCGAGGTGGCCGATCCCGTCGATGCCGGAATCGGCCTGATCGCCTTCTACGGCCGTTGCTCCACTGAGGACAACCAGGATCCGGAAACTTCGCACGGATGGCAGTTGGGCAACGCACAGAAGTTCGTCGAGCCGCTCGGCGGGACGATCGTTGCTGAGTACTTCGACGTCGGTCAGTCCCGCTCGGTGCCGTGGGAGCGACGCCGCGAGGCTGACCAGCTGCTGGCGGCGTTGAAGGACCCGAACCGGGAATGGAACGCCGTGGTGGTCGGTGAGGGCACTCGGTGCTGGTTCGGGAATCAGTTCTCGCTGATCGCTCCAAAGTTCGCGGCCTATGGCGTCGATCTGTGGGTGCCTGAGCTAGGTGGGAAGTTCGACGCGCGCAACCCGTCGCACAAGATGCTGATGAACGTGCTTGGCGGCATGAGCGAGTCCGAACGCCAGCACGTGCAGGCTCGGGTGAGGGCCGCGATGGATGCGCAGGTGCTCAACGAGGGGCGTCACCAAGGCGGCCGAGCGCCCTACGGCTACACCACCGTGGACGGTGGGGCGCACCCCAACCCGCGCAAGGCGGCTGAGGGCTACCGGCTGAAGGTGCTCGCGATTGATGAAGCCTCGGCCGAGGTGGTTCAGCGCATCTTCGCCGAGTACCTGGATGGCAAGGGAGACCGGGCAATCGCGAACGGGTTGAACCGGGACGCTATCCCGTGCCCGTCAGCACGGCGGCCGGACCAGAACCGGCATCGGCTGGCCGATGGCTGGCAGGGCAGCACGGTCCGGGCAATTCTCGAAAACCCTCGCTACACCGGATATGCGTTCTTCGGACGCTGGGCTCGACAGGAAACCCTTCTCGACCCGGATGACGTCGCGGCCGGGCACGTGATCCGGTCCCGTCGCGCCGAAGCACAGGGAATCGTGCGCTCCCGCCGACCAGCCCACCCGGAAATTGTGAGCGTGGAGATCTTCACGCAAGCGCAGCTGAAACGTCGGTCCCGGTCGGCAGGCGGGAACCGCGGAATCGCCAAGCTGGAACGCACGCGAAATACAGGTACGCGGAAATATCTTCTGCGTGGGTTGGTGCGTTGCGGGTTCTGCGGGCGCAGGATGCACGGAGCCGTCATCCGCAAGCATGAGACCTACTACAGATGCTTGGCGCGCTCGCTGGCCCCTGGATCGGCGGCGCTAGCCGATCACCCTCGGACCGTGAATCTCCGAGAGATCGACGTGGTCGAGCCGCTGAACGGCTGGATCGGCCGCCTATTCGCTCGCGAGAACCTTGACCGCACCGTCGCGGCGCTGGTCGGCTCGCAAGCCGACTCCAGCCGCAGGAGTGGCACCCGGGAAGCGTTGAAGAAGCGGCTCGCGGACGCCAAGACGCGCCTGCGTCGGCTTCAGACAGCGATCGAGGCTGGCGCGGACCCTGCAGCGCTGGTCGAGGCGATCAACGAGGCGCAGGCCGAGAGAGCTGCCGCACAGGCCGAGCTGGACAACGCACCCGACCCGCGTGCACTGGGTGAAGCAGAGGTCTACGCGATGATTGATTCGCTAGGTGACGTCGGCGAAGCCCTCAAAGATGCCCAGCCGGGCAGCCTGAGTCGGCTCTACGAAAGCCTTCGAGTCGATCTAAACTACAAACCACACGCGCGGATCGTGGAAGCTACGATCTCGCCGCGTGTGGTTAGCGTGCGTGTCCGAGGGGGGACTTGAACCCCCACGCCCTTTAACCGGGCACTAGCACCTCAAGCTAGCGCGTCTGCCATTCCGCCACTCGGACATCTCGGGCCGCCCTCGTCTCCGGGGGCGTTCCCGCTGTGTTGTGCTCATAGATTAGCCCATGGTCATCCGGGCGCCAACGGGACCCCCCTCTTCGCGGCTCGGGTGATAGAAATGCCTGGTGAGCGAGCACAGCGGTTTGTCCGGTACTGATCATGAGGCGGGGTTGCGGCTGGCCCAGGAGGAGGTTGTCGGGCTGGCCAGCGACTTGATCCGCATCGACACCACGAACACCGGTGACCCCGAGACGCTCGTGGGCGAGCGGGCCGCCGCCGAGTTCGTGGCCAGCAAGCTCAGCGAGGTCGGGTACGAGGTCACCTACGTCGAGTCCGGCGACCACCCCGGGCGGGGCAACGTCATCGCGCGGCTGCCCGGGGTCGACTCCAGCCGGGGCGGGTTGCTGGTGCACGGGCACCTGGACGTCGTGCCCGCCGATCCTGCCGAGTGGTCCGTGCACCCCTTCTCCGGGGCCGTCCAGGACGGGTACGTGTGGGGCCGGGGCGCGGTCGACATGAAGGACATGGTGGCCATGAGCCTGGCCATCGCGCGGCGGTTCAAGCGGGACGGCATCGTCCCGCCGCGCGACATCGTCTTCGCGTTCCTCGCCGACGAGGAGGCCGGGAGTTTCCACGGGGCCCAGTGGCTGGTCGACCACCGGCCGGAGCTGTTCGAGGGCTGCACCGAGGCCATCAGCGAGGTCGGTGGGTTCTCCGTCACGCTCAAGGACGGCGTGCGGGCCTACCTGGTGCAGAGCGCCGAGAAGGGCATCCGCTGGTTGAAGCTGCGGGTCCGGGCACGGGCCGGGCACGGGTCGATGGTGCACGACGACAACGCCGTCACCAAGCTCTCCGAGGCCGTCGCCAAGCTCGGCAACCACCGGTTCCCGCTGGTGCTGACCGACTCGGTGCAGGAGTTCCTCGCCGGGGTCACCGAGATCACCGGGTGGGACTTCCCCGCCGACGACGTCGAGGGCGCGGTCGCCAAGCTCGGCAACCTGTCGCGGATGGTCGGGGCCACGCTGCGCGACACCGCCAACCCGACGATGCTCACCGCCGGGTACAAGCACAACGTCATCCCGTCGGTGGCCGAGGCCGCCGTGGACTGCCGGATCCTGCCCGGCCGGGAGGAGGCGTTCGACCGGGAGCTGGCCGAGCTGCTCGGCCCCGACGTGGAGCGCGAGTGGGTGGGGCTGCCGCCGGTCGAAACCAAGTTCGAGGGCCGGATCGTGGACGCCATGAGCGCGTCGCTGATCGCCGAGGACCCGGGGGCCAAGGCGCTGCCCTACATGATGTCCGGCGGCACCGACGCCAAGTCGTTCAGCCGGTTGGGCATGAGCTGCTACGGCTTCGCGCCGCTGAAGCTGCCCGCCGACCTCGACTTCTCCGCGCTGTTCCACGGCGTGGACGAGCGGGTGCCGGTGGACGCGCTGCAGTTCGGCGTGCGGGTGCTGGACCGGTTCCTCCTCGCCAGCTGAGTGTCGGTGGGATCTGGTTCCATCTCCACCCGAGTTGATCATCGGGGAGGTGTGGCGTGGACCTGGCGCACTTGATCGAGACCTACCTGGAGCACCTGCAGGCGCGCAAGCTCGCGGCGAACTCGCTGCGGGCCTACCGCCGCGACCTGGAGTCGGTGGCCGGTGAGCTGGTCGAGCTCACCGGCGCCGCCGCCGACCGGTTGCCGGTGGAGCGGGTCGACGCCTCCGTGCTGCGCTCGGCGTTCGCCCGGTTCGCCGCCGCGCGGTCGGCCTCGTCGGTCACCCGGGCCTGGTCGACCTGGAACGGGTTCTTCGGGTTCCTGGTGGTCGAGGGGGCGGTGCCGGGCAATCCGATGCTTGTCGTGCCCAAGCCACGCAACACGCCCTCCACGCCGAAGCCGCTGCAGGGCGAGGACACGCCCGAACGCCTGCTGCGGATGGTCGCCGCGGGGGCCAGGCGGGCGCGCAACCCGTGGCCGGAACGCGACCTCGCGGTGCTGTCCACGCTGCTGTGCACCGGCGTGCGCTCGGCCGAGCTGCTGGAGCTCACCGTGGCGTCGCTGGCCGGGCGCAGCGGCGACCGGCGGCTGCACGTGCACGGCAAGGGCGGCAAGAACCGCTCCATCCCGATCGAGGACGCCCTGGACGTGCTGATCCAGAACTACCTGCGGTCGCGGCGGGAGCGGTTCGGCGAGCGGCTGCCCGGCGGCGACCCGCTGTTCGTCGACCACCGCGGCGAGCGGCTCCAGCGCGGCGGGCTGCAGTACCTGGTGCGGCAGTCGTTGCGGGCCGCCGGGGTGTCCGACCGGGTGCAGCCCGGCGCGATGGTGCACGCCCTGCGCCACACCTTCGCCACCCGGCTCGCCGAGGACGGCGCCAACGCCGCCGAGATCGCCAAGCTGCTCGGCCACTCGTCGATCAACTCCAGCCAGACCTACATCGACGTGACCGCCCGCGAGCAGCGGATGTCGGTGCGGGCGAACCGGACGCTGCACGTGCTCGGCGAGCTCTCCGGCGGCTGAGCGCGGCCCCCCGCCACGGCCAGGCTGATCCACTGTGGACACCCGGTTCCGGCGGCCCCCGCCTGCGGCAATTCCCCCGTTTTGGGCCACCCGGGTGATCAAGGCGAGTAGCGTGGGTCACTCCGCGGGCGCAAAGCGTGATTGCGAGGTGCAGGGATGGCGGATCCGGCGAGGTTGACCGACAGCGCTTCGCTGACCCGGCGCCTGCTGTGGAACCGCGGGGTCGGCGAAACCGCCGGTCCGCAGCCGGTCGTCGTACTGCTCGGCCCCACCGGGTCGGGCAAGACCGAGGCGCTGGCCTCGATCTCGCGGGACTGCGGCAGCGGCGTCGTGCACAACCAGCCGCTGGACTTCGCCCGGGAGGAACTGACCACCGTCGAGGCGCTGGCCCGGATCGCCTTCGACCTGTCCCGCCGCTGGCCCGCCCGCAAGCCCCCGCGGTTCACCCGCTTCGCGCTCGGGCTGATCGCCGCGCAGGCCGCGCTACCGGACGACCGCGAGCAGGCCAGGGACAAGCTCAACCGGGCGATCAAGGAGTTCGCCAGGAACCCCTCCGCGGAGCGGACCGCGGAGATCTTCCAAACCCTCTCCGACGCCGCCGAGCCACTCCTCGACCCGCTGCTGTCGGCGACCGCCAACCTGCTGCCGACGCTCATCCGGCACGTCGGCCGCCGGCCGCTGTCCAGCGCCAAGCGCTGGCACGCCGACATCCCGGAGGCCGAGGGCGCCGGTCCGCTGGACGCCCTGATCCAGCTCAGCATCCGGGGCCGGGCCGACCCTGCGGAGATGACCAGCTGGCTGACCTCCGCGTTCCTGGCGGACGTGCGGGAGAGCCACCCCACGATGGCCAAGCCCGAGCCGAAGAGCCCGTGCGCGTGCGTGAACCCGGCCGGCCAACCGCACCTGCACAACTGGGTGCTGCTGGTCGACAACGTCGACCACGGCCGCGGGTTCCGGTTCCTGGAGGACCTCACCGCCGCCCGCGAGCGGCACCTGCGCCAGCACGAGGAGCACGACCCGCTGCTCCTCGTCGCCACCAGCGGCCGCTGGCACCCGGAGTGGGAGTCCGACTGGCACCCGCCGTGGCGGTCGGTGGAGAGCAAGCCCGCCGACGTGGCGGTGGTGCCGCGCTGCACGGCCACCGGCTACTGGCGCACCGACCCGGACCAGCCCAGGCCGACCGCGACCTACCTCCCGGTGCTGCTGGAACCACTGCAGGTCGAGGAGACCGCCCGAATCCTCGGCACCGGGATCCGCGCCCCCGCGGCCAGGCTCGCGCAGCGCGCCAGCGGCGGGCTGCCGCAAGCCGTGCGGACCATCAAGGACCTGCTCGACGGGCGCCAGCTGGACCAGCGGCGGCGTGACTCGCTGTGGCCCGAGGACACCACCCGCGCCTGCCGGGAACGCCTCGACGACCTGCGGCTGTCGCACCGCCTGCTGGATGTCGACATCGAGGAGTTCGTCACGGCCGCGGCGTGGGCGACCGCTCCGTGGCTGGTGCCCGCCGAATCAGGCAGCAGGGTGTCGCAGCCCAAGATCGGGCGCATCCTCACCGAGCTCCGCTCCGCGCTGTGGGTGATCGCCCCGGAGCGGCGCGGCGGCACCGAGGACCACACCGTGCTGCACCCGTGGATCGCCCGGACCCTGCTCGCCGCGCTGGCCGCACGCACCTCGGAACCGTCCTACGATGCGCAGTTCAGAGCGATGCTCGACGACTCCACCGTGCGGCGTGATCCGGAGCGGCGCGCCTACTGCCTGCTCGCGCTGGGCGAGTTCGCCGAAGTCGTGGACATGTTGGAGGAGCGGTTCGACCGGATCCCGAACCAGGACTGGGTGGACCTGCTCGCGCTGGTGACGAGCGCACCGGACAACAAGCCGCTGCACCTCGACCACGACGCGCTCTACCAGGCACTGGTGGGCGAGGACCTGCGCGGCGACGTCGACGACCGCTCGGCGGTGCGCAACGTGCTGGCCCGCCTGGTCGCCGCGGCCTGGCTGGTGGCCAACCCGCTGGCCGGGCCGGACGACGAGCTCAAGCGGTTGGTGGCGCAGTGCTTCCGCGAGCTCGCACCGCTGTCCCGGCGATCGGACGTCGCCGCCCTCCACGAGGCCGCGCGCCAGGCGGAGCGGCTGTTCTAGCACCCGACGGATTGGACCTCGCGATGACCTCAGCACGGACGTCCTCCCCGGTGCGCCCCTGGCCGTGGTGGCGACGGCACAAGCTGGTCTCGGCGCTGCTGGTGGTGGCGGTGGTGGCCGGGGGCCTGGCCTGGTGGCGGCCGTGGGAGCGCTGCGGTGCGGGCATGTCGGCAGCCGGTGGCCAGTGCGTCGGGCTGAGCCTGGACGGCACCCCGTTCTCCTCCGACGAGGTGATGCTCGACCTGCAGCGGCGGATCGACGCCCAGAACGCCGAGATCACCGGGGACGACTTCATCACCGTCGTGCTGCTCAACAACATGACGCCCGTCCCGGGTTCGGACAGCGCGGCGCTGCTGAACGTTCACCACGGCGTGATGGGCGCGATCGCCGCCCAGCACCGCGCCAACACCGAGGCGGTGGTGGGCAAGGCACCGCCGGTGAAGCTGCTGCTGGCCAACTACGGGCCGGGGGCGCGCTGGCAGTCCGAGGCGGTAGACGAAATCCTGGCGCACCGCGAGGAGCAGCGGATCGTGGCGGTCATCGGCCTCGGGCAGAGCCTCGTCGAAACCCGTGCCGCCGCCAGCGCGCTGTCGAAGGCCAAGATCGCCGTGATCAGCGCCCTGGCCAGCGCCGACAACATGAACCGGGACCCGGGGACCGAGGAGTTCATCGAGCGCTTTCACCGGATCACCCCGCCCAACGTCGACGCCGCGAACGCGGCGGTCTCGTACCTGCGCGAACGCGACCGCGGGAAGGTGATGCTGGTCCGCGACGACAGCACCAGCGACATCTACGCGCGGACGCTCGGGGACGCGTTCCAGCAGGCCTACCGGGCGGGTTTCGGGCACGACGTGCCCAGCGAGCAGGTCTTCACCTCACCGTCCGAACCGCCGAAGGGGGTCGACCGCGCCACCTACCTGCAACCGCAGTTCGCCCCCATCTACACGCAGATCTGCCTCGTGAAGCCGGACGTGGTCTACTTCGCCGGTCGCGGTGCGGACCTGAAGGCCTTCCTGGGCGCGGTGGGCCAGCGCGGGGCCTGCGGCATGCCCAAGATCGACGTGCTGACCAGCGATGACGCGTCCAGCTTGCTGGGCGGACCGCTGCCGGAAATGCCGGGCATCAAGGCCGACGTCTACTACACCAGCGTGGCGACCGCTGACATGTGGGAGCGCACCGACCAGACCGACAACCGCAAGAACTACCGGGCTTTCGCGGAGGCCTTCGCGGAGCTCGACCTCGACGACGACCTGCGGGACGGTTACGCGATGGCGCACCACGACGCCCTGCTGCTCGCGGTGGGCACCGCCCGCGTGGTGCCGAACGTCCAGGAGAACATCAAGGAGGTGGCGGACTGGATTGACAACACCTACGGCTGCGACAACCCGCTGCCCGGCGCCACCGGCAAGATCGCCTTCACCGCGGACAGCCACGGCAACCCGGTCGCCAAGCCCCTCCCGATCATGCGGCTCGAACCGTCCGGCGAGATCGAGCAGGTCGACGTCGCCTCGCCCACCGGTGCCTCCTTCGAGTTCTCCTGCCACTAGCCCGGCGTCAGCCCGCATGGCTGTCCACAGTGGTCTTCGCCGGGGCTTCCTGCATGCGCAGCGCGACGAGGAGCAGGAGCGCGCCGATCATGGCTGACACGACGGTGAAACCCGCCACCAGCACCGCGAGGACGGCGGTGATCGCGACGACCACACCGGCTGCGGCGAACCCCCTCGTGCGCCGCGGGATCCCTGAGGTCCCGCGCTCGAACCGGCCCAGACGGGCGGCGAGCGGGATGAGGACCAGCGCGATCCCGGCCAGCCACGCGCCCCTGGTCAGCCACCACGCCAAGCCGAGCGGTTCCGGCCACGGGAACCCCAGCACCAGCAGGGCGGCCGCGAACAGCACCATGGCGGGCATGTGCCAGAGGTAGGCGGTCATCGAGTGCTTGCCGATGGCGTCCACCGCGCCGCGCCACTCCGGGCGGTCCACCAAGACCGCGAGGCGGTCGGCGAACCGCGCCAGCAAGCACACCTGGACCACGCCGAGCAGCACCAGGTTCGTGGTGGGCGGGTTGAGGTTGGCCAGCATGTCGGCCGGGTACAGGCCACTCGTCGTGCTGGCCAGCAGCAGCCCGAGAGCGCCGAGCGCCCCGGCCAGCAGCTGCCCGTTCGACCGGAACCGGAACCAGCCGTCGGCGTAGAAGAAGCCGATCTGCTGCGCGGCCAGCCACACGAACGCGAGGTTGGCGAACCCGAGCACCGGCACCCCGGTGGCCATCACCAGCAGGTCGACGCCGAGCGCCAACGCCACCAGCGACGCCAACGTCACCCACGGCGCGCGCTCGTGCAGGCGGCACAGCAGCGGCACCAGCGCAGTGGTCCCCAGGTAGACGCCGATGAACCACATCGGCTGCCCCATCCGGAACCCGACCTGCGCGAGCAGCTCCCCGGGAACACCAGCTGCGCTCGCGGCAGCCAGCGCCGCAGCGATCACGCCGAAGGCGACGACCGCGGGCCGGGCGAGCCGAACGAGCCGGGTCCGCACAAAGTCAGCCGGGGCGGCCCCGGCACCACGCATCCGCCGCCACTGCGTGACCCCGGCGAACCCCCCAACGACGAAGAACAGCGGCATCACCTGGATCACCCAGGAAACCGGGGTGAACCACCCCTGGCCCTCCAGGGCGTTGGTGATCCGCACCCCGTCGCCGTCCACCCGGATCCCGGCCATCATGGCGTGCAGCACCACGACCACCACCAGGCAACCGGCCCGAACCAGATCGAGCACCCGATCCCGGAAAACCCCGGAACCGGCAGCACCAACAACCGGCCCAGAACCGGCACGCACAACAGTCACAACACTTCTCCCAAGAAAAGTCCCCGAGCAGGACCAGGCAGGAGAAGCCTAAGAACCGAACACCCCCAACCACATCACTCCCAAGAGCCCATTCCCACCCCCTACCCCGGTACGGGCCACCCCCACCCCAGGTACTACGAGCAGCAGGAACCAACCCCACAACAACGAACCCAACCCGTGATCCAAAAACCCTGAATAAGGATTCCACCACCCCGAACCACAACACACCACCCAAGCCCCAAGAAGAACGAGCCGTCACCACAACAAGTTCAGCTCACCCCAGGAACATCAACACTTCATTCCCCTAGCAGACCTCACCACCAGAGGTCAGGCACCCACCCCAGGAAGCAGCTCACAACCAGAACCCCACGCACGGCCGTCCGACGAATGGCGAGGGTTGCAATTTCGATTGAAATTGCCCCACCTCGCCGCGCAGGATTAATCGAGAGGGACGGCAACCGTTTCGAACCCCGGAACAACCTCCACCCAACAGCACCTCCAACCGTCGCCCCAACCCCGCCACCATCTCCAGAACCCCCAGGTTCACTCCCCCGAAGCCGAAACCAACCCACCCTCATAAGCAGCGATGACCACCTGCACCCGGTCCCGAACACCGAGCTTCCCGATGATCCGGCTGACATGGCTCTTCACAGTCTGCTCGGCGATGACCAGGGCCGCCGCGATCTCCCCGTTCGAAAGCCCCTGGGCCACCAGCACCAGGACCTCCCGCTCCCGCTCGGTCAACCCCGCCAACCGGGGCGCCGGACTCCGCCGAGGCGGAGCCGCCGTCCGCGCGAAGTGCTCGATCATCCGCCGGGTCACGCTGGGCGCCAACAACGCCTCCCCGCTGGCCACCACCCGCACCGCGGCGACCAGGTCGGCGGGCAGCGCGTCCTTCAGCAGGAACCCGCTGGCCCCAGCCCTGATCGCCTCGTACACGTAGTCGTCGATGTCGAAGGTCGTCAACATCAACACTCGGGGCACGTGCGCACCGGGATCCGCCGGGTTCACCAGCTCCCGGGTCGTGTCGATCCCGTTGAGCACCGGCATCCGCACGTCCATCACGACGACATCGGGCTGCGCCTCGTGCGCGATCTCAAGCGCACGTGCACCGTTGTCGGCTTCACCGACGACTTCCATGTCCGGCTGCGCGTCGAGCAGGGCGGCGAAACCCGCCCGGACCATGGCCTGGTCGTCGACGACGAGCACTCTGGTGGTCATGTGACGTCCTGCTCCTGAGGTTCATCGCTCTTCTCGCGCAGCGGCAGCACAGCGCGAACTTCGTAGCCCCCGCCGTCGAGGTGGCCGTGCTTAACCGTGCCGCCCACGATCGCGGCCCGCTCCTGCATGCCGACCAGGCCGTGGCCACCGCCCTGCACCGCGTTCGCCGCGTGTTCCGGAGCACCGTTGCGCACTACGATCGTCAGCTCGTCGCCGGAGCGGTCGAACCGCACTTCGGTCCGCGCGCCGGGCGCGTGCCTGGTCACGTTGCTCAGCGCTTCCTGCACGATCCGGAACGCCGCGATGCCCGCGATCCCGCTCGCCTCGCGGTCCGCCAGCAGCTCCACCCCGTGCGCGGTGATGTCCACGCCCGCCCGCCGGGCGCTGTCGACCAGCTCCGGGATGCGCCCCAGCCCGGGCTGCGGGACCAGCTCGCCGTCGGTCTGGGTGCTGCGCAGGACGCCCAGCACGCTCCGCATCTCGCTCAACGCCTGCCGCGACGCCGCGGCCATCTCGTCGAACTCGGCGACGATCGCCGCGTCGAGGCCCGGGTGCCGGTACTGCGCGGTGGTCGCCTGCACGTTGATCAGCGACATGCTGTGCGCGATCACGTCGTGCAGCTCGCGGGCGACCCGCGTCTTCTCCTCGGCGATGACCCGCTTGGCGTGCTCGTCGGCGCTGAGCCTGCGCTCCTGCACCAGCTGCGCGGAGATCTGCTGCCACTGCCGCACGATCAGCGCGACGACGAGCACGCCACCGGTGATCGAGCTGAACACCACGAGGTTCCCGCTCACCGGCACCTCGTGCGGAACGAGCACAGCAGCCACCGCGGCCGCGACTCCACCGCCCCAGCACAGCAGGCCGACCGGCCACGCGTGCTGGGCCCCGAGCACCCCGACCACCAACGCCTGCCCGATCAGCGTCGTCACCGACACCGGCCAGATGTCCGTGGAACCGGCACTCGCGACCGCGAGCAGGAACACGGCAACGCACGAGACGACGCCCGCCGCGCGCGGGTAGAACAAGGCGCCCCCGAGCGCCCCGGCGTGCGCGACGCTGAGCAGGAACGCCAGCGGCACCCACATTCCGAACGCGGCGGCGTTGAGCGGGATGGCCACGCACACCAGCGCGAGTGCGAGGACCCCGATCACCCCAGCGGCCCACACCACGGGCTTGACCTGGATCCCCGACCGCTCCCCCGGAACACCCCGGCGCGCAGACCTCGCCATCCCGCAGCCTCAACTCCACAGTCGCCGGACCCCTCCGCAGAGCCTACCGGCCACCCCTGACCCACCGAACCGCAACTCGAGACCATTCCAGCCCGGCGCGGAACCGTCGCGAACTCGCCTCGACCGACCACTCACCGGCAATTCGCCGTGGTCGCGGTGCAGCAGGGCGCGCTGTACGTGCTCAACCGGGATTCGTCCAGGTCAACGCGCGTTCGGCGCTGTCGAGGAGGTCCTTGTACGTCATGACCTCTACGCGGCTCAGGTGCGAGTTGAACAGGCGGAGGGCTTCATCGACCTCTTCTTCGCCAATCTCGGAGTGGTGAGCTGGGTGCCCGATGATGACCATCCCACTCGCGCGCCTGGTCTCAACCCCGAACTCGTCGCGGATGCGCTTGCGATGCTCATCAAGCCCCACGAGGTAGTTGATCACCTGGGACACCGCGTCGTGAACCTCAGCGGTGGGCACCCACGCGTTCCGGTGACGCTTGACGATGGGCACCCCCATCGATCGCTTGAGCTCGACGACGTGCAGACTGCCATCGGCACGGATCAGCGGGATGTCGATTTCGTCACCTGGCACCAGCCTCCGGCGGGCGCTCGCGCCGACGAAGCGCCCGCCGAAGATCCACGGGTGCGCTTCCAACTTCGCCTGCATCGAGTGCTCGGTGGCGTCCGGGTCCTCGGCGATCCGGCGAATTTCAACGAGGCTTTCGGCTTGGCGCTTCAACTCGGCTGCCTTGAGGAGTGCCGATGCCTCGGCGTCGTCGGCAAGTGCAGCGAGCGCGTCCGGCGAGCTGACGACCCGCCTGGCGGCTTCGCCAGGGTCTTCGATGTCGATCCGATGCCGAAAGACGCGCTCCAACCACAGTGCCATTTCGGAGCGGCCCCGGACCACCCGGTAGCGACCGGGACGGTCCGCTGGAGCGTCGACGAACCTCCCGTCATTACTGAGTTCGAGGAGGTGCTGCAACACCTCCTCGGCGGTGGCGGTCGGCCGCTTCTCCACGACTTCTCGGTACTGCCACTTCAGGAAGTGGTGCAGGGTGGCGAATGTCCTCGCGACCCAGTCGCGGTTGGACTCGGACCTCTGCTCGTCCTGATGTATGCGGTAGCGCTCCTCGAAATCAGGTCGGAGGAGAGCGCCGTTCAGGTAGTCGAGGGAGTCCTGGACCATCTGCAGGACTCGCCACTCGGCCTCCTCAGACGCCCGCAGACGGACGATCTCCAAGAGGCGAACCAGTTCACGCCCACCGCGCCGGTTCCTGCTGCGGCCGCTGCGCATGTAGCGGATCGCATCTGCAACGGCGTCCTTGACATCGGGATCGACCGCCTCCTGCCCAAGTTGTTCCAGTTGCAGTTCCAGCGACCAGTCAGCAGGCCTCGTCATCAACCGCACCTCTGCTGTGGTGACCACCGCCGGGGCCGCCGGCGACCGCCCAGCATTCTTGCAATGCGCACCGACCTCCATCCCGATCTCGGGAAAATCGGCGCTCGTCACCTTTGCCTACGATTTCAATTGAAACCGTAAGTGTCTCCGCACAGCCAGAGGCGGGTGTGCGGGTGAGGTACGCCTCGGCGGGTGAGGCGGAGCGGGGTGCACGAGCAACCACATGGGGCCCTGGTCCTCGCGACGACGATCTCTTGGTGAGACCTTGTCCTGCCAGGGCCCCGTCCCGTCCGAAGCCACTGAGATCACCTCATTGGTTCGGGCGATGGTAAGGACGGTGCGGGCGTTGGGGAAATCTGAGGAATGCCGGACCGCGCTCCGATGGGGTTTCCGGGGCTGCTAGGTGGTTGCGGGTTCTCGTTGCAGGTGGTCGGTGAGCAGGCGGCCGATGCGGGCCAGGGGTTCGGCTTGGACGATCGCGTTGTGGGTGCAGTCGATGTCGTGGGAGATCACCGCACCTGTGATGCGGGAGCGCCAGGCTCCGCCGTCGGAGACGTGGTCGGCTCTGGTCGCCCGGAAGTACAGCAGGTCGCCGTCGAAGGACGACTCGGTGTAGGTCGGCAACAGTGCCGCGGAGTTCAGCAGCACCGTGGTCAGCGCCGCGAGCTGTTCCTCCCCCAGCGCCGGGTGGTGCTCGGCGTCCGGGGGCAGGCCCGCCGCCTCGAACAGCAACGCACGGACTTCCTCCCGGCCGGGCTCGGTGCGGTGCGCCTGCGGGTCGACCGGGCGCGCGTCGAGCAGGGCGAGCAACGCCACCTGGTCGCCGTCGGCCTGCAGCCGGGAGGCGATCGCGTGCGCCAGCGCACCGCCGAGCGACCAGCCGAGCAGGTGGTACGGGCCGGTCGGCTGCACCGAGCGGATCTGGCGGGCGTAACCGTCGACCAGCTCGGGGAACGTCGACGGCAGTCGGTCGGCGCGCGACAGCCCCAGCGACTGCAGCCCGTAGACCGGCAGGTCGTCCGGGAGGTGGCGGGGAAGACCGGCGTAGCACCAGCTCAACCCGCCCACCGGGTGCACGCAGAACAGCGGGGGCCGGGTGCCTCCGGTGCGCAGCGGCAGGACCGCTTCGAACGCGTTCGACGTGGTGTCCCGTTCCAGCAGGTCGGCCAGCTCGGCCACCGTCGGCGCCTCGTACACCGCACCGAGCGGCACCTCGGTCCGCAGCTCGGCGCGGAGCCGGGTGACGAGCTGGGCGACCAGCAGGGACTGCCCGCCCAGCTCGAAGAAGTCGTCGTCGATGGTCACCGATCCGACGCCGAGCACCTCGGCGAACAGCGCGCACAGCTGCTCCTCGCGGCGCGTGCGGGCAGCGCGGCCAGTGCGCACCGCGGGCGCGGGGAGGGCGGAGTGGTCGAGCTTGCCGTGCACCGTCAGCGGGAGTTCGGGCAGCAGGACGAAGGACGAGGGCACCATCGCGGTCGGCAGCCGCTTCGCCACCCAGGTGCGCAGTTCCACCGCGTCGACCGGGTCCGGGCTCGGCACCACGTGCGCGATCAGCTCCGGCTCGGCGGACCGCGTCGCCGTCACCACCGCCTCCACCACCCGGGGGTGCTGGGTGAGCACCGCCTCGACCTCCCCGGGTTCGATGCGGACGCCGCGGATCTTGAGCTGGTCGTCGGTGCGGCCGAGGTACTCCAGCAGCCCGTCCTCCGTCCACCGCGCGAGGTCGCCGGTGCGGTACATGCGCGCGCCCGGCGGTCCGAACGGGTCGGGCAGGAAGCACCGCGTGGTGAGCTCCTCGCGGTTCAGGTACCCGCGGGCCACCTGCGCACCGGCCAGGTGCAGCTCGCCCGGCACCATCGGTGGCTGCGGCTGCCCCGCCCGGTCGAGCACGTAGGCCCGGACGTTGTGCCCCGGACGACCGATGACCGGTCGCTCCCCCTCGATGCGGCAGTACACCGCATCCACCGTGGACTCCGTCGGCCCGTAGTAGTTCCAGGCCTCGACACCTGGGCAGTCGCGCAGCCTCGCCCAAAGCGCGGGGTCGATCGCTTCGCCGCCGACCATGAGCAGCCACGGGAACCGCTCGGGACCGGACAGCAGGCCTTCCGCCAGCAGTCGGCGCAGGTAGGACGGGGTGAGGTCGGCGAAGTCGATGCGCTGCTCGGCGAAGTGCCGCACCAGCGCCGCCGGGTCCAGGCGCACCGCGTCGTCGACGAGGTGGACCTCCTGTCCCGCGGCCAGGAACAGCAGCCCCTCCCAGGCGGTGTCGAAGGAGAACGACGCGGTCAGCGCCGCGCGCAGCCGCCGTCCCGCGACCAGCTCGCGGCGGTGGTCGTGGAAGAGGTTGGCGAGCTGCCGGTGCTCGACGACCACGCCCTTCGGCCCGCCGGTCGACCCCGAGGTGAAGCTGATGTAGGCCGCGTGCTCCGGCCGGTGGGTGCCGGTCAGGTCGGTGCCGGGGTGCTGGTCGATGGCGATCTCGTCCAGCACCAGCAGCGGGTGCCCGGGCGGCAGGGTCGCGCTGAGCGCCGAGGTGGTGAGCACGTGGCGCGGCTGGGTCTCCGCCAGCAGCGTGCGGAGGCGGGCCGTGGGGTGGCTCGGGTCGAGCGGCACGCAGGTCGCCCCGGCCTTGAGCACCGCCAGCACCGCGACCAGGTAGTCCGCGGTGCGCGGCAGGGCCAGCGCGATGCGCTCCTCCGGGCCCGCGCCACGCTCGACCAGCAGGTGCGCCAAGCGGTTCGCGCGGGTGTTGAGCTCGGCGGCCGAAAGCCGCTGCGCCTCGCAGACCAACGCGGTGGCGTCGGGCTCCGCGCGGACCTGGGCCTCGAACAGCTCCGGCACCGTCGCTTCCGGCACCGCCAGCCCGGTCTCGTTCCACGTGCTGACGATTAGCTCGCGCTCGGCGGGCGGGAGCAGGTCGACCTCCCCCACCCGCTGCTCGGGGTCGGTGCGCGCCAGCACGTGCAGCAGGTCGAGGAAGCGGCGGTGGTGCGCGGCCGTGGTCGCGCGGTCGTACTTCGCCGGGTCGGAGTTGAAGTCGATCCGCAGCGATCCGTCGGTGGGCCGGTCGTAGACGTTGACGCCGAGCCCGGTCACCGGGCCGTTGGAGAGGTTGCGCAGCACCGCGGGGTGGCTGCCGAACCGCAGCCGCCCGTCGTGGGTCATGACGTTCATGCCCCAGTCGCCGAGGTACCCGCCGCGGTGGTGCGCGATGCCCAGGTCCCGCACCAGGTGCGACGAGGAGTAGCGCTGGTGGCGCAGCAGGTCCTTCGCGCTGTTCGCGGTGGTGCGGACCAGCTCGGCCACGGTGGTCGACGGCGTCATCCAGGTCCGCAGCGGCAGCACGTTGGCCACCATCGACGGCACGCTGCGCGCGACGCTGCCAGACCGGCCGTTGACGGTCAGGTCCAGCATCACCTCGTCGCCCCCGGCCAAGCGGTGCAGGTAGAGCGCCAGCGCGGACATCGCGACCGGCGGCAGGCTCGTGCGCGCCTGCCGGGCCAGCTCCCGCAGCCCCGCGGCGTCCTCCGGCGTGACGTACCCCGTTTCGCGGAGGAAGGTGTGCGGCACGATGGACGACAGCCGCCGCGTCCGGTCCGCCTTGGGCCAGTCCGCCAGGTGCTCCGCCCAGTACTGGCGGTCGCGGGCGAACCGCTCCGACGCCTCGTAGTCGGCTTCGTCGGCCAGGATCTGCGCCAGCGTCCCGAACCGGCACGGTGGGAAGGGCTGCTCCGCCTCGGCCGCCGTGTAGAGCTCGGCGACCCGCTGGATGAACAGCGACAGGCCGAACCCGTCCATGACGATGTGGTGCAGCGCAAGGTAGACGGTGCAGGCCTCGTCCCCGGTCCGCAGCACGGCGAACGAGAACAGCGGCGACCTGCGGAGGTCGACCGGCGTGCTGAGCTCGGCCCACATCCACTCCTCCGCGGCCGCCACCGGGTCGGCGGCTCCGCGCAGGTCCACGTGCGGCAGTTCCCAGTCCAGCAGCGGTTCGACGGTCTGCCAGACCCGCCCGCGTTCGTCGCTGCCGAAGCGGACGCGGAAGGCCTCGGTCTCGGCGATGGCCTGCCGCAGCGCGACCTCGAGCAGCGCCACGTCCACCGGGCCGCTGATCTCCAGCGCTTCCGCGGCGCGGTAGAGGGGGTTGGACGGATCGAACTCCTGGGCGAACCACACTCCCGTCTGGGCAGCGGTCAACGGGAGCATTCCATGGTCGGTCTCCTCAGGCATGGCACGCTGCGTACCACGGGACCGCGGAATCCACACAGCGCCGCACTCCGCGCGTCGGGGTGACGATTGCATCGACCCTCCAGATCTCCGGCCCGCACACCAGGAACGTCCTTTTTGCACGGACCGACTCGCGACGAACACCTCGTGCTCCGCGCCAGTCCACCTGATTCCGTTGCGGGATGCGACTTTTCACGACCAGACGTGGTCGTCGATCGCCGTTGACCAGCCACTCCGCAGCACGTTTGCACGATCGAGTGACATCTAGATCCACTTCGGCCAGTGGGAGTCGGCCTGGACGAGGCACCCGCCACCGACGACGATCTCCACCACTACTTGAGATCCGGATAAAACAGACATTCCGTATACCATGGCCGAATCGGTGTGCCGCGAAAGCTCAAACAGCGCAAGAAGACGTCGCCACCGACATCCCGGGTACCGAGCCGATCAGCCGTTCCGACCGCCAACTTCCGGAACTCGGATCCACAACCGACCGAAGTTGATCTCCGCCAATTTCTCCTGCCGCAGCGGGCTTTTTCGCCTCCGCCGTCACCGCCCCACCCGGTCGGCGCCACTCGATCGTCCGCCCGAGTGGCCCTGCCTCCCTATGGTGTGGCGGCCGGAGCGGATCGGGCGAGTTCGGGGCAACGTAGGTCATGCCGGTCGGCGCACCCCCTCAGACCCCGGACGACCGGGACCGCTGATGCCGATCCGGCACCGTTTCAGAACATGGATGGGAGTTCAAGCAATGCGCACTTCGCTTCGTCTTATCGGTGTCACTGCTGCTTGCGCCGCGGCGCTGGCCATCGGCTCGCCCGCCTTCGCCGGGGATGACGCGTTCTCCGGTGCCGCTGGCGGCAACGGTGCCGGCGGCAACGGCGGGCTCGGCGTGAACGTCCTCTCCGGCATCAGCGCGCTGTCCAGCGGCGACGGCGGCAACGCCTCCGCGGGCAACGGTGGCGCCGGGATCGGTGGCGACGCCGCCTCCATCGCGGCCAACGACTGACCCGATTCGGGCGAAACCCCCGAAGACTGCTGAACCAGGTGTGGCGACCGGCCTCGCGCCGGTCGGCACACCTGCGCGTCCCGGACCAGGACATGGGCACGGTTGCGCGGCAGGGTGCTTCGCGATCCCAAACATCGGCGCGACTGGGCGATTCCCCAGCTGGCGCCTGGTTCAGCCGCGCTGGCTCATGATCTCCGCCACGACCTCGGTCTTGGCGTCGGCGTAGTCCTGCACGTACCGCCACAACCGTCGCGCCAGCACGCGCGTAGCGGTCGCGGTCGGCGTCGTTGGCCCGCAGCCGGTCGCGGAACCACAGCATCCGGTCGACCTCGGGTTCCCAGAGCTGAAGACGTGCGGGTTGGCGTCGGTGTCCGGCCCCTCCAGCAGGCGGTGCCCGCACCAGTCCGGTTCGCGGACCCGCAGGAGGTAGCCGACCGACTCGAGCGCGGGCAGGTAGGACGACTCGTCGGCGGCGTCCGGCACGACCAGGAGCATTGCCCCTCTCCTCGAAGCGGCGGGAACGAAGCCCTCCAGGATATACCGCCCCGAGGCTGAAGTCGCACCCGCAGCCGTAGGCCTCGGCTGTGGTCACCGCGCGGCAACGATCTGATCGCCCGAAGGGGTGGCATGCACCAGAGGTGGTTGGTATATGCCATCTGCGTGTTTACCGTGGAGGCGCGCGAGTGACGTTCGCGACCGAAGAGCCGACCGCGGAGTTCGCCGCTTCTGCGGCCGGCTCACCCAGCTGCGGCGCTTGATCGACGTTCCCCCAGATGGTCAAGCGCCGCAGCGCCTACTCCGTCTGCCTTGCCCACCCGACTTGCCTTGTTAATCCACTGTGGACTAGATGCTGCTCGGCTCGACACCGACCCTCGATCCGACTCGCCACGGAGGTGCCGAGGTGCGATCCCGTGACGCCGAACGACCGTGACGGCACCGGGTCCGGCCGATTCGGCGACGCGCGGTGGGGAGGTCGAGCGCGCAGGGGGTGGTCCGTCTTCCGGGGATCGTGCGATTCCGGTTGAGCTCGGATGTCCAATTTTCATTGGAACCACGCAGGTCTCGACGGAATCCCACTGTGAGGACGCAGCTGTGCGGCGGGCCGGAAACATCCACTTCTGGGTAATTCCGCCTCTGGGCTGGTGATCGCGTGGGACACTCCTGTCCGGTGATGCCGGCCTACCTGGGGAGACTGACATGGGTCGACCAGCGGGGACCGGGACGTTGGCAGATGCTCTCAACGAGCTGAAGCACTCCAGCGGTCTCAGCTACCAGCAGATCGGCGACCGGGCGCACTTCGGTCGATCCACCGTGCACCGGTACTGCAGCGGGCAGAGCGTGCCCGCCAGCTTCGGCACCGTCGAGCTGATCGCGAAGGTGTGCGGCGCCGATCGGGACAGCCTCTCCGGGCTCTACCGCCTGTGGGAGCAGGCGAACGACCCGAACCGCGAAGCCGAGCCGGAGGAACCGCCCGCCGCTGCGGAGGAGGTCGATCCACCAGTCGAGCAAGCACCAGTGCCACCGAAGCGGCGCGGCTGGTGGTTGGTCGTCGCCGCTGCGGCGATCACCGCGGTCGTTGGTGCTTACGCCTACCTGCCGGAGGACCGCACCGAGGTGCCGCGGAGGGACATCGCCGCGCCCAACTGGACCTACAACCCCGGCCTGGTCCCGCCCGAGTTCGTCGGGGTCACCATCAACAGCGCGACCGGTGCCATGCCGTCCTTCCCGGTTGGTTCGGTGCGGCTGTGGGATTCCAAGACCCGTTGGCAGGTCCTCGAACCCGAGCGCGGCCGGTTCGACTGGACGGTGCTGGACCGGCACCTCGCGGGCGCCGGGGCCAAGCAGCTGCCGGTGGACTACGTCCTCGGCGGCACCCCCGGGTGGGCCGCCCCGGACGGCCCGCCGACGCCGTACGGGGACGGGTCCCGGACCGACCCGCCCGACGACCTGGCCGACTGGGAGCAGTTCCTGCGCGCCCTGGTCACCCATGCCGACGGGCGCATCGAGTCCTACGAGCTGTGGGACATCGGGACCCCGCCGTTCTTCACCGGTTCCGTCGAGGAGCTGGTGGGAATGGCGCGGGTCGCCAGCGGGGTGATCCGCGAGCTGGCCCCGGCCGCCAACGTCGTCTGCCCCGGCTTCACCGGCCTGTGGGAGCCGGCGAACCAGCAGGTCATGCAGCGCTTCGCCGAGCTGGGCGGGTACGACCACTGCGACTACGCCGCGGTCAAGCTGTACCCGCGCGACGCCTCGGACCCGCCCGAGACGATGATGCAGCTCGCCCGGGAGGTCGAGCGGACGCTGGCCCGCGCCCGGACCGGCCCGCAGCTGTGGGCCACCGGGTGGGGGACCGAGGTCACCCAGCAGAGCCGGGTGGACCCGGAGCTCGCCGCCGACTACGCGGTCCGCTCCTACCTGGTCTCGCTCTGGCGCTGGTACGACCGCTCCTACTTCTACAGTTGGGGCGGCAGCCGGGTACCCATCGTGCTGCAGACCAACGGGTACCCGCCGACCAAGGCGGGCCTGTTCGTCGGTGAGCTGCACCGCTGGTTGGCGGACGCGAAGATCAACTCCTGCGGGCACGGCGCCGAAGCGGGCCTGCCGGACAACGTGTGGCAGTGCCACTTCCTGCGACGGGGCCAGCCGTTTTTCATCCGGTGGACCCACGAGAGCACCGCGCGGATGCGACCCGACCCCGGCACCACGACGGTCCGGCGGTTGGACGGCACCAGCGCACCGGTCGATCCGGCCGAGCCGGTGGAGATCACCGGTCGACCGGTGCTGCTGGAGCGGGGCTGACCCCGGGTTCACGCGGCCCCAGCAGTTCCAGCAGCCTCGGGGTGCGCAGGGCGGTCGCGGGGCTGATGCCCGCGAACACGTCGAAGTAGGTCGAGGTGAGTGCGTCCACGTACCCGTTGCGCCGGGTGGCGAGCGTCCCCGGCGCGTGCGGGGAGTCCGCGCCGTAGCGCGTCGGCGGTGTCGCCCCGGTGGCGTCGACGCCGTCGCGCAGCAGGTCCCACAGCTCGTCAGGTCCCGACGCGCCGGGGAAGAGAAGTCCCCACCGGCGTTCTCGTCGGTGGGGACTTCCGGGCCGTGCTCGGCGGGTCAGCGGACGTAGGTGCTCAGGAGGGCTTGCACCTCGTAGACGTCGACGCCCTTGCCGAACTGCTTGGCGATCGGCTCGGACGTGCCGGACAGCCAGATCTTCAGCTCCGCGTCGAGGTCGAAGGTGCCCGCGGTCTCCACCGAGAAGTGGGTGATCGCGCGGTACGGGATCGAGTGGTACTCGACCTTGCGCCCGGTCACGCCCTGCTTGTCGACGAGGATCAGGCGCCGGTCGGTGAACAGGAACGAGTCCCGGATCAACTGGTACGCGGCCTGGATCTCCTCACCCTGCGCCAGCAGGCGCCCGAACTCCTTGACCGCCGCCCGCGGATCGGTCCGCGAAGCGTTGCCCATCATCCCACCGAACAGTCCCACCCGAACTCCCCTGCCGAAGGTCCAACACTGCCCACCACGGTAGCGAAGATCGCGACGCCCGGACGTGGTCAGCTCTCGGGAGCGGTCAGGGTCAGGCTGCCGGGCACGGCGTCGAAGGCCTCTTCGATCCGGCGCACCAGCACCGCCCGGGTGCCCCGACCGCGGCGAGCGGTCTGGCGCTCGACCCGCACCCAGTTCTTCGCCGCGCAGCGCCGAGGTGTGCGCGACGAGCCCTCGGGTGGCGAGAAAGGGGCGTCCCAGTCGTCGGCCACCTCGATCAGCACCGGGTACCTCGTCGCCGCGGGGCGTGCGGGGTGCTCTTCGTCGTGCTGTGGCGCCTCCGGTTCGGGCGGCGGAGGCCGCTCAGGGCGGTCAACCGGTGAAGATCCGGTCGAGGTGGGCACTGAGGACGGCTTTCGCTTCGCTCGGGGCGCGTTGGCCGATCAAGATGCTCGTGCCGAGGCCGTTGTTGAGCGCCAGCAGGTGCGCCACCTCGGTGGCGACGTCCACGCCTTCGGCCAGCTGGCCGTGGGACCTCGCCCGCTCCAGAGCCCCGGTCAGCTGGCGCCCGAGTTCGTCCACATCGGACACGAAGGGTTCGCGGGCCAGTTCGGGGTCCGTCATCGCCAGCACCGCGTAGGACGTGCCGACCAGGTGGAACACCCGGCTCTGCGCGTCGGTCGGCAGCGCCTCGTCGAGGAACGCTTCGACGAACGCCCGGGGCGGCGCCGGGTCCGGCAGGGCGGCCAACCGGTCGCTCCAGCGCTGCCTGCTCTGCCGCTCCAGGTGGCGCAGCGCGCCGAGCAGCAGCTGGGCCTTGGTCTCGAAGTAGTACTGCACCAGCCGCAACGACACCCCGGACTCGGCGGCGACCGACCGCATCGTCACGGCGTGCAGCCCGTCGCGGGCCGCAACCCGGACCAGGGCTTCGGCGATCTGCGCACGCCGCTCGGTGTGGTCGACGGTCCTCGGCACCCGCACTCCTCCCGGTCGTTGTGGTACAACCGTATCTGATACAGACGTATCATAACGTGGGCGGTGATCGATGGCGCAGCGCGCGGAGGACCGCGCCGGTTCCCAGGCCGGGCGGGTGGTGCTGGCACTCGCGTGCGCGGCGCAGTTCATGGTCGTGCTCGACATCTCGGTGGTGAACGTCGCGCTGCCCTCGGTCCAGCGGGCGCTCGGGTTCGCCGACGGCAGCCAGCAGTGGGTGGTCAACGCCTATGCCCTGGCCTTCGCCGGATTCCTGCTGCTCGGCGGCAGGCTGGCCGACCTCGTCGGGCGGCGGCGGGCACTCGTCCTCGGCCTGCTGCTGTTCTCCGGCGCAAGCCTGGCGGGCGGTCTCGCGAACTCCGCCGAACTGCTCGTCACCGCCCGCGCGGCGCAGGGGCTCGGCGCAGCGGTGCTCGCACCCGCCACCCTGACCGTCCTGACCACGACCTTCCCCGAAGGGCCCCGGCGCACGCGCGCGCTGGCGACCTGGACCGCGGTCGGCATGGCCGGGGGCACCGCGGGCAACCTGCTCGGCGGCGTGCTCACCGAGTACCTGTCGTGGCGGTCTATCCTGCTGATCAACGTCCCGGTCGGCGTGGTCGCCGTCCTGCTCGCCAAGCGCTACCTGCCCGGCGCCCCGGAGAAGGGACGCGGGCGCCCACTGGACGTGGCCGGCGCGGTGCTGTCCACCGGCGGCCTCGCCGCGCTGACCTTCGGCATCGACCAAGCCCGCACGCACAGCTGGGCGACGGCCAGCACCGCCCTGCTCGGCGGGTTCGCGGCCCTCGCGGCGTTCCTCGTGGTCGAGGCGCGCTTCGCCCAGGAACCCCTGATCCCACTGCGGTTGTTCCGGCTCCGCGCGGTGTCGGTGGGCAACGTCGCGATGCTGCTCGCCGGGGCGGGCCTGAACCCGATGTGGTACTTCCTCACCCTCTACATGCAGCAGTCGCTGCACTACAGCCCGTTGGAAACCGGGTTGGGCTTCCTCCCGCACACCGTGCTGACGATCGTCGTCACCGCGCGCCTGGCCCCGTGGCTGGTGGACCGCGTCGGCAGCCGGGCGCTGATCGTGACGGGAGCCTTGATCGCCGCCGCCGGGTTCTGGTGGCAGGGCCAGATCACCGCCGACAGCGGCTACCTCCCGGGAATTCTCGGACCAGCCATCGTCTTCTCCCTCGGCAGCGGACTGCTGAACACCCCGCTCACCGCGACCGTCACCGCCGGGATCAGCGCAGCCGACGCGGGAGCGGCCTCGGGGCTGATGAACACCACCAAACAGTTCGGCGGTGCGCTCGGACTCGCCGTGCTCGTCTCCCTCACCGCCAGCGACCTCACCACTCCACAAGCACTCGCCGCGCAGTACGGCAGCGCCTTCCGCACCATCGCCGCCGTGCTCGTCGTCGTGGCCGCGGCGGCGCTGGCCCTGCCCGCACCACGCGACCGGCGGGCGCCCTGACTCCTGGCCACCAGCCCGCGCCGAACCACGTCGATTACGGTGGAGCCGGGTCCGGGCTGGGAAGGGAACGACGTGAGCGAGCGGATGCAGATCGGCGAGGTCGCTGAGCGCACGGGGTTGTCGTTGCGCACCATCCGCTACTACGAGGAAGTCGGGCTGGTCGTGCCCAGTGACCGCAGCCAGGGCGGATTCCGCCTCTACACCGAGCCGGACGTCGACCGGCTGAAGCTGATCATGCGGATGAAGCCGCTGGGGTTCCAGCTGGAGGAGATGCGCGAGCTGCTGGCGATCATCGACCCGACGCCGACCAGCCCGGAGGTCGACGACCCGGCGGGCAGGCTGGCCGCGTTCAGCGCGTCCGCCGAGCAGCGCTGCGAGGAACTGCGCGCCAAGCTGCGCATCGCCGAGGAGTTCGCCGCCACCCTCCGGGCGCACCTCGGCACCGGGCACGAGCGCACCGGCCGAGCCCGGCAGTGATACCGACCTCACCCGCGGCGGCGGGCTGGGGCGCACGGGCAACCCTCATCTAACGTGAGGGTAGAGTTCCGCGCCCCGAGTCGGGAGCGCGCCCGCGGCACCGTTCGCCGCACCGCCGAATCCCCGCGCCACCGTGCGGCGCCCGAGCATGTCAGGTCGTGAAGTGCCGAGTTCCCCGCTGTCCACCCGCCTGCGACCGTCCCGGCCGCCGTGGCTGTCGCCCAAGGTCCTGCGCACCGAGGTCCTCGCCGGACTCGTGGTCGCGCTCGCGCTGATCCCGGAAGCCATCTCGTTCTCGATCATCGCCGGGGTCGACCCGAGCATCGGGCTGTTCGCCTCGTTCACCATGGCCGTGGTCATCTCGGTCGTCGGCGGGCGCCCCGCGATGATCTCCGCGGCCACCGGCGCGATCGCGCTCGTGGTCGCCCCGCTGGCCCGCGAGCACGGGATGGACCACCTGGTCGCCACCGTCATCCTGGGCGGGGTGTTCCAGATCGTCCTGGGTTCGCTCGGGGTGGCGAAGTTGATGCGGTTCGTGCCGCGCAGCGTCATGGTCGGCTTCGTCAACTCGCTGGCGATCCTCATCTTCCTGGCTCAGGTGCCCGAGCTGGTCGACGTGCCGTGGCCGGTCTACCCGCTGTTCGCCGCGGGCCTGGTGATCATGGTGCTGTTCCCGAAGCTGACCAGGGTCGTCCCGCCGCCGCTGGTGTCCATCGTGGCGCTTACCGCGCTGACCGTCGCCGCGGGCATCGCCGTGCCCACCGTCGGCGACAAGGGCACCCTGCCGTCCTCGCTGCCGGTGCCCGGCATCCCCGACGTACCGCCCACATTGGGCACCCTCGGGCTCATCGCCCCCTACGCGCTGGCGTTCGCGCTGGTCGGGTTGATGGAGTCGCTGATGACCGCCAAGCTCGTCGACGACATCACCGACACCCGCTCCAACAAGACCCGGGAGTCCATCGGCCAGGGCATCGCCAACGTCGTCACCGGGATCTTCGGTGGCATGGGCGGCTGCGCGATGATCGGCCAGACCATGATCAACGTCCGAACCGCCGGCGCCCGCACCCGGTTGTCGACGTTCCTGGCCGGTGCGTTCCTGATGGTCCTGTGCATCGCCTTCGGGCCGCTGGTCTCGCAGATCCCGATGGCCGCGCTCGTGGCCGTCATGGTGCTGGTCTCCGTCGGCACCTTCGACTGGCACAGCATCGCCCCGAAGACCCTCAAGCGGATGCCCGCTGGCGAGATCACCGTGATGGTCGTGACCGTCGCGGTGGTCGTGGCCACCCACAACCTGGCCATCGGCGTGGTCGTCGGCGCGATCACCGCGATGGTCATCTTCGCCCGCCGCGTCGCGCACCTCGTCGAGGTCACCGCCGTCACCGACCCGGACGGCACCGAGGTCGTCTACCGGGTCTCCGGCGAGCTGTTCTTCGCCTCCAGCAACGAGCTGGTCACCCAGTTCGACTACGCGGGCGACCCCGGCAGGGTCGTCATCGACCTCACCGACGCCCACATCTGGGACGCCTCCACCGTCGCCGCGCTGGATGCCATCACCACCAAGTACCGGTCGCGCGGCAAGGCCGTCGAGATCATCGGATTGAACTCCCGCAGCGCCGAGATCCACGACCGGCTCAGCGGCGAGCTGTCCGGCAGCCACTGATCCCGCTCCAGCCAACGGCCCCTGCTCCCCGGCAGGGGCCGTTCGCTTCTCTGGCATATGCAAGGCATGGCTATGCCATCGATCCGGCACGGCGGCGGTGTGATCTTCAAGATCAATCTTTCGGCCCACCTGGGGGCCACTGATCGTGAGAACGCACTGGGCTGAACGCATGTTCTCGACCACCGGCGAGTGAACGTCCCCCGTTCTGGTCGCGAGCGGATCCACCGCTGTGGGATACAGGAGGCATCCCGTTCAACCGAGGTTCGCGAGGTCAGGGTGCGCCGGTTTCCCCTTCTGTTGCAAGGTGATCCAGCGCACCGCCGCATTGCCAGTCCTTTGTGGAAGGACCTGTTGCTCCTGCGGATCTGACCGGTCGACAACCTCATCACGGGAACCCCCCACAAGTAACCAGACCCTCCGCCGCCTGCGCTCGCAGGTGGCGCGGTCCCGCGCGTCCAGACGAAGGAGTTCGATGCGCACTGGCATCACCACGACAACCGGCGGAACCGCGTTGAAGGAGAAGGTCGCGGGGCTCATGCCCGCGCTGAAGTCCGACCTGATCGAGCTGGTCAAGATCAAGTCGGTCGCGGGCGGCGCCACCACCGAAGCGGCCAACAAGGTCGTGTCGCTGCTCCGCGGAGCCGGGGTCAGCGACGCCGCGCTCCTGGACATCGGCTCCAAAGCACCCGCGGTGCACGGCACGATCACCGGTCAGCCCGGCAAACCCACGGTCCTGCTCTACGCCCACTACGACGTGCAACCGGCCGGATCGTGGGACGAGGCGGTGGCCTTCAACCCCACCGAGGTCAACGGGCGCCTGCAGGGCCGCGGCGCGGCCGACGACAAGTCCGGGATCATGATGCACATCGGTGCGCTGCGGGCGTTCGACAAGGAACCCCCGGTGAACCTGGAGATCCTCATCGAGGGTGAGGAGGAGAGCGGCAACGGATCGCTGGAGGCGTTCCTCGCCAAGCCGGAGAACCAGCAGCGGTTCAAGGCCGACGCCTACGTCGTCGCCGACACCGGGGGCACCGCGGTCGGCCACCCGGCGCTGACCACCACGCTGCGCGGGATCGCCCAGGTCGACATCTCGGTCCGCACGCTCGACGCACCCGTGCACTCCGGGATGTACGGCGGCCCGGCGCCGGACGCGTTCATGGCGCTGGCCCGGATCCTGGCCACGCTGCACGACGACAAGGGGAACGTGGCGGTCGAAGGACTGCTCAGCAAGCCCGAGGCCAGTCCCGGCTACCCCGACGAGGCGACCTACCGGCGCGACGCCGGGGTGCGCTGCGGCGTACCGCTGATCGGCACCGGTTCCGCCTCGCAGCGGCTCCACCTCAAGCCGTCGATCAACGTCACCGGGCTCGACGGCGTGCCGACCATGGGCGAGGCGATCAACGCGCTGCGCCCCGAGGCCACGGCCCGGATCAGCGTCCGGCTCGCACCGGGCCAGCAGCCGGACGAGGCGATCGCGGCGCTGCGCGCGCACATCGACCGGCACCGCCCGTGGTTCCTGCCGGTCGAGGTGACCGGCATCGGGGGCGGCGAGGGGTTCGAGGCCCGGACCGACTCAGCCGCCTTCGCCAAGGCGCAGGCCGCGTTGCAGGAGGCCTACGGGCAGGCCCCGACCACGCTCGGCCAGGGCGGGTCGATCCCGCTGGTCAACCTGCTCCAGGCGCGCAACCCCAAGGCACCCGTGCTGCTCTGGGGCACCGAGGAGCCCGCCGCTCGCATCCACGCCCCCGGCGAGAGCGTCGACCTCGGCGAGCTGGAGCGCATGACGCTCGCCCAAGCCCTGTTCCTCAAGTCCCTGTCCCAGCAGTGATCCCCAGGAGGACGAGATGACCGAGCAGAAGGCACCGAAGCTGGACGACAAGGCGTTCGAGCTGACCGCCAAGGGGCTCAGCGACGACGAGCGCACAGCCCGGCTCAAGGAGTTGCACGAGTACCTGGACTACTACCAGGCGCACTTCCTCGGCTACCAGGTGAACCAGAAGTTGAGCTCGCTGGTGGAGGAGCTGGCGCCGTTCCTCGGCGTGCACACCAACAACATCGGTGACCCCTACGTCGACTCCAACCTCGGCACCCACACCAAGCCGCTGGAGCGGGCCGTGCTCAAGCGGTACGCCGAGCTGTGGGGGATCGCACCGCACGACGAGGCCAAGACCGAGGAGGCGTGGAACACCGCGTGGGGCTACGTGCTGTCCATGGGCAGCTCCGAGGGCAACGTCTACGGACTGCTCAACGCGCGGGACTACCTCTCCGGCAAGATCCTGCTCTCGCACCCCGGTGCGGACCCGGGTCTGCTCATGTCGCAGGCCGAGGTCAAGGCTGCCTACCTGGACAGCCCGACCAAGCGGGCCAACGCGCTGCAGCCGGTGGCGTTCTTCTCCGAGGACAGCCACTACTCGGTCGCCAAGGCCGCGCACACGCTGGCCATCCCCACCTTCGGCGAGGTCGGCAACAAGTACTACCGCGACGCCGCCGAGTACGAGAGCTGCGGCTACCAGGACGGCTGGCCCGCCGAGATCCCGTCCAACAACGACGGCAGCATCGACGTCGAGAAGCTCGTGACCACTGTGGACTTCTTCGCCCGCCGGGGGCACCCGGTGCTGCTGGTGTGCAACCTGGGCACCACGTTCAAGGGCGCCTACGACGACGTCGGGCACATCGCCAAGCGGCTCCAGGACACGGTGTTCAGCAAGTACTCCATGAACGAGCGGGAGTTCACCGTCAACACCAAGAGCGGCAAGCCGGTCAAGGACAAGCGGCGGGCGTTCTGGATCCACGTGGACGGCGCGCTGGGTGCCTCGTACCTGCCGTACCTGAAGAAGGCACAGGCCGAGGGCAAGCTCGGCGGCGAGAAGGTCGAAATCCCGGACTTCGACTTCCGCGTCCCGCAGGTGAGCTCGATCGTCACCAGCGGCCACAAGCACCCCGGGTCGCCGTGGCCCTGCGGGATCTACATGACCCGCCGCCAGTTCGAGCTGCAACCGCCGCCGATGGCCGCCTACGTCGCCTCGCCGGACACCACCTTCGCCGGGTCGCGCAACGGCTTCTCCCCCATCGTGCTGTGGAACCACCTCGCCAAGGTCTCCGAGGACGAGCAGGTCGAACGCATCGCCGAGAGCGTCAAGCTCGCCCGCTGGACCTACGAGGAGATCAGGGAGCTCGGGAGGCTGCACGGCAGGGACCTGCTGGCCGGGTACACGCCGGAAACGCTCAGCGTGCGGTTCCTGCGCCCGGCCGCCCACATCGTCCGGAAGTACTCGCTGGCGAGCGTCCCGATCGACGAGAAGACCACGATGTGCCACCTGTTCGTCATGCCGCACGTCACCAGGGAGGGGACGTTGAAGCAGCTCCTGGCGGATCTGAAGGCACCCGACGCCTTCCCGTCGGAGGACACCGGTCACGCCCAGGCGCCCGCGGAGTACCAGGCGTCCGAGTCCGCCGAGTGGCAGGCGCTGCTGGGCATCAACCGCGGCTTCATGTGATCCGCTGACGCCGGGAGGGCCCCAGCTGTTCGAGCGGCTGGGGCCCGCGCGCTCAGGGCACGAGCACCAAGCGGACCGGGTCGCCGGTCTTGTTCTCCAGGCGGTGGACCGCTTCCTCGGCCTCCGCCAGCGGCAGGTGGTCGGTGATGGACGGGGACAGGTCGAGGCGGCCGGTGGCGGCCAGCCGGATCAGCTGCTCGACGTGCTCGGGGCCGGATCCGTAGTGGCCGCGGACCTGGTTCTTGTTCCAGCTGAACCGCGTTCCGTCGGCGATGGTCAGCGGCTGGGGTGCCAGGCCCACCAGGACCATCGCGCCGCCGCGGCACAGCGCGGTGGCCGCCTGCTCCCGGACCGCGGGGACCCCGGCGAAGTCGAAGGCGACGTCCAGGCCATGGCCGTCGGTGGCGCGCCGGACCGCCGCGGTGAAGTCCGGGTCGGCCGGGTCCAGCGCCAGGTCGGCGCCGAAGGTCAGGGCGCGTTCCCGGGCGCTGGCCAGCGGATCGACGGCGATGACCGGGGCGGCCCCGGCCAGCCGGGCCAGCTGGATGCCGTGCGCGCCCAGGCCGCCCGCGCCCCAGATGCCCACCGCCTGGGCCGGGCGGACCTCACCGGTGGCCACGATCGCGGCGTAGGGGGTGGACACCGCGTCCGGGATGATCGCGGCCTGGTCGAAGGGCAGCTGGTCCGGGATTGGGGCCAGGGTGTCCTCGCGGGCGATCGCGAACTGCGCCCAGCCGCCGTCGTAGTCCACGCCACGGGTGCGGACCGCCAGGCAGGGCGCGCGGCGACGGCGGCAGTTGGCGCACTCGCCGCAGCTCTGCCCGGCCTGCAGCGCCACCCGGGTGCCCGGGGTCCAGTCGCCGCGCAGGTCCGGGCCGAGCGAGTGCACCACCCCGGCGACCTCGTGGCCAAGGGTGAGCTCCTCGGTGGGCACGAACGGCTTCAGGGTGCCGTCGACCAAGTGCACGTCGGACAGGCACACGCCCGCGGCCTTGACCTCGACGAGCACCTCCCCCGGCCCGGGGACCGGCACCGGGACCTCCTCGACGCGGAACCGGCCGCTGGGCACGTGCAGCCGTCCGGCGAGCATGGTGTTCATGGGTGGGAACCTCCGATTCTGCGCGGCGATCAGCGCGCGGTGTGCACGTCCTCGACGTAGCGGCCCTCGGCGATCAGCGAGTCCAGCCACGCGGTTCCGTCGCCACCGGTGCGCTCCGCGTGGATGGCCCGGAACGCCTCGCGCACGCCGGGGGCCATCCGGGTCCCGTCGCCGCAGACGTAGATCTTCGCCCCGGCGTTGAGCAGCTGCCACAACTCCTCGGCCTCGGCGGCGATGCGGTGCTGGACGAAGGCCTGCCCGTCGACCGGGGCGGCGCTGAAAGCCGGGCGCACCTGGACCACCCCGACCCGCTCGGCGGCGCGCAGCTCGGCGCTGTGCAGGTAGTCGGCATCCGGCGCGTCGCAACCGAAGTAGCACAGCGCCGGGGCCAGCGGGGAGCCGTTCGCGGCGCGGGCGAGCCGGTCGGCGATGGCACCGCGGAAGGGCGCCAGGCCGGTACCGGCCGAGACCATGACCACCGGGACGTCGTGGTCGACCCGGAACGCGGCCCGGCACGGCTGGACCCGCGCGAGCACGGTGTCCCCGGGGCGCACATCGTTCAGGTAGCCCGAACCGGTGCCGCGGAAGGTGCCGCGGCCCGACCGCGCGGGGGCTTCGAGCAGCGAGACCATCAGGTCGACGTGGTGCGGGTCGGCGCTCGGTGACGACGAGATCGAGTAGTGCCGCGGCCGGATCGGCGGCAGCAGGCCCAGCAGTACCGGCCAGCTCAGCTGCTCGGCCAGCGCGGGGTGGTCCTCGACGACCTCCAGCAGGTTCCGGTCGTCCGGGTCCTCGGCCAGGGCGCGCAGGGCCTGCTGCTCCGGCGGGCACGGGTTGAGCTCGGCGAGGGTGGTCAGCTGCGCGCTGGTCGGGCGGTCCTGCAGTTCGACGTGCCGGGTCAGCAGCTCGCGGGCGGTCACCGGGCGGTCGACCGCGACCCCGCCCCGGCGCGGCGCGATGTTGAGAACGGTGTCCGGGTCCACCCGCAGGATCCGGGCGGCGCGCTCGACCAGGGCCGGGTCGTTGGCGGGGAGCACGGTGAGGTGGTCGGCCGTCCGGTAGGTCTCGCCCTCGGGCAGTGCCAGGCGCACGAAGCGCTTGGCGCGCGGGTAGTCGGGGTGGGTGAGGCTGTCGGTCTCGGTGACCGCCATCGGCGTCATCCCGTGCCGGGCGGCCAGCGCGTCCAGCGGTCCGCCGGTGATCTCGGTGACGACGTCTGCGGTGCGCACGGGCTCGGCGGCCGCGGTGGGGTCGCCGTGCCGCTCCAGCACGGCGTCGCGCAGTGCGGTGGTGAAGGACTGGACCGCGCCGGTCAGATCGCCTGCGGCGTCGGCTTCCGCGCGCTCCAGCAGGCGGGTTCCGCCGAGGTCGGCCAAGCGCGCGTCGATGTGGGTCGGGATGCGCTGGTAGGTGGCCGACCAGTTGCGGTCACCGACGCCGAGGACCGCGTAGGTGACGCCCTCGGCGGCGCCGGGTTCGGCGTTGTCCAGCCAGCGGACGAACTCGGCCGCGTCGTCGGTGGGCTGGCCGTTGTAGGAAGCGGCGGTGATGACGACGATCCGGTCCGCGGGCAGTGCTCCGGTGTGCTTGTCGAGCGGGGCGGTCTCGGTGTCGCAGCCGATCTCGGCGGTGGCGTCAGCGAGCTGGGCGGCGAAATCCCGGCAGGTCCCGTAGTTGCTGCCGTGCAGCAGCAGGACCCCGGTGCCCGGCCGCACCCGGCTGGGCAACCCGCTGGCCTCGACGGGTGCCTCGGCGGCGCGGGCGGGCGCGGCGACGCGGTCCGCCGAGGTGCGCCGGGCCAAGGTGAGGGTCAGGCCATCGGGCTTGATGGTGAGGGCCTGCTTGAGGCGCAGCTGGTAGTCGGCGTGGTCGAGCAACCGGTAGCGGTGGACCAGCATCCCGAGCAGCATCGTGGCCTCGTGCAAGGCGAACTGCCTGCCGATGCACGCGCGCTCACCGGTCCCGAACGGCTTGAAGGCGTGCGGGGAGCGGGCCGCCTCGGCCTCGGGTGCGAAGCGGGAGGGGTCGAACAGCTCGGGGTTGTCGCCCCACACCGGGTCCCGGTGCAGCATCGGCGTCACCACCGACGCCCACTGCCCCGCCCGCATCGGGATGCCACCCAGCTCCGTGTCGTGGCGGGCCTGCCGCGAGAAACCCGGTGCGGGCGGGAACATCCGCAGCGTCTCGTTGAGCACCTGGCGGGTGAAGTGCAGGCGGCCGACGTCCTCGAAGGTCGGTTCCGGGTCGGCCTGGGCGCCCCACAGCTCGTCCACCTCCTGCTGCACCAACCGCAGCGCGGTCGGGTGCTTGACCAGGTTGTGCAGCGCGAAGGACAGGGTGCCCGAGGTGGTCTCGTGCCCGGCGATGAGGAAGGTGATCACCTGGTTGCGGATGTTGGCCAGGTCCAGGGTGGTGCCGTCGGAAGGGTGGGTGGCGCTGAGCATCAGCCCCAGCAGGTCGTCGTTCTCCGGTGCTTGGGCACCGGGCGCGGTGCGCGCCGCGATGACCTCGTCCACGACCGAGGCGAGGAAGGCCGCGTCGGCCCGGAACGCCTCGTCGGTGCTCGCGTGGTCGGCGTCCGGGTCGCGGCTGAGCTTGGTCATCGCCCAGTGCAGGCAGCGCACCAGGGCGTCGACGAACGGGTGCGGTTCGTCCCGCTCGAACGAACCGAAGTCGAACCCGAAACCGGCCAGGCCGATGGTGTCCAGCGTCATCCGGGTCATGTCGTCGGCCACGTCGACCGGGCTGCCCGCCGCGCACCTGCGGTCCCAGACCTCGACCAGCCGCTGCGCGACGCGCAGCATCACCGGGTGGTAGGCGCGCATCGAGCCGAGGGCGAAGGCGGGCATCAGGATGTCGTGCGCCTTGGTCCAGTTCGGCTCGTCGTTGTAGGCGGTGAACAGGCCGTCCTGGGCGAACTCGCGGACGTTCTCCAACGCCGGTCCGACTGCCTTCTCGAACCGCTGCTCGTCGGAGAGCTCGGTGACCAGCTCCAGGCTGCTGACCAGCAGGGTGTCCTGCCCGTGCTGGCGCTGGACGAAGGCCGGGCCGTGCTGCCGGACCAGCCGCATCGACCGCAGGACTGGGGTGCGGGTCGGTTCGCCGGAGACGTCGACGACGGGAATGCCGGGGGTCGCGGCCATGTGCGGGCCAACCGCCTTTCGTGGTCGGGTCGACCGCCGGGGAGAGCGGTCCCCTCCACACTCGCGCCGCGGGTGCCCCCGCCGCCGCCACCGCACTGCACAATCGTGTAGTAGGTCGGTGCGTCTCCGGCTTGCCAAACCGGCCGGGAACCGCAAGCACCAGGAGGGCTCCAGGTGGACATCGAGGACAACGGCGGTGGCGCACCGGACTGGCGCCGGGAGGCGATCTCCTGGCGAAACCGGTTCATCCTGCTGCTCGACCACCTGCCGCTGCCGCTGGCGCTCTGCGACCCGCACGGCGAGATCCGCGTGGCGAACCCGGCGATGGCCGCGGAGTGCGGCCTGCTGCCCGGCCAGCTGCGCGGCCGCAACGCGCTGGACTTCTTCGTGCCCAGCACGAAGGCCCGGCTGCACCCGATCGCGGAAGCCGTGCGGCGGCACCGCAGGTCCCGCTACCCGGTCGAGGTGACCTGGTGCCCGCCGAGCGGCGTCGAACGGCACGGGGAGATGGATGTGACCCCGGTCAGCGACGCCCCGGACCTGCCCCCATCACTGCTGCTGATGCTCCGCGTCGCGGGAGAACGCGCGGAACCCCGACCCGAGCCCACCTCACCGGCGAGCGAGACCGAAGCGCGCATCCTCGCCCTGGCAGCGGGTGGCGGCACGACAGCGCGAATCGCCAAAGCGGTCGGCCTGACCGCGGACGGCGTCAACTACCACCTGGCGCAGCTCTCCCGCCGCTGGGGCGTGCGAGGCAGAACAGCCCTGGTGGCCCGCGCCTACACCCTCGGCGTGCTCGACCCCGGAGCCTGGCCGCCGGTCGCAGCCCAGTCCAGGTGAACGGAGCCGGTCGGCGCGCTCAGGACCGGACGGCGGCGATCAGCTGGTCGATCCTGGTCGCGATCGCGCGGGCGTCCGCCGACGCGAGGACGCAGAGCTGTTCGCCGGACGAACCGCGTTCGCGGTAATCGAGGTAGCGGCCGTCGGGCTCGGCGTTGTCGAACCAGCGCAAGACCTCCGACCGGTGCACGCGGCCGTAGCGGTCGCGCGAGTTCGCCGCCAGCTGCCCACCGCGGACGTGCTCGGCCCGCCCGATCTCCTGGTACGCCGCCACCAGCCGGTCACCGCTGCTGCCCTTGGACTGCGTGACCTGCTGCATCATGCTGTCCGGCGGTTCCTCCGCGCGGTCCTGCGGGCGGAAGGACTCGGTCGGCACCCGGACCACGCCGCGGTTCCCGGGCGGTGCAGGTGGGAACGTCGGCAGGAGCACCTGGGGCAACGGCGCCTTGTCGTGCACCTCAACGGTCAGCGGGCCGCCGAAGCGCTCGGTCTCCCCCGGCCCCTGCACGCCGAGCACGACGCGCTGGCCCTCGGTGATCGCGGCGACCGCGCGCCAGGAGTGGTCGCTGTCGAAGTTCGGGAACCACAGCGAATCCACCCACAGGTACGGCTTGGTGAGCACCTTCAGCGCCTGCGCCAGTCCCGGCTCGACCTCGTTGTCGACGAGCAGGCCCAGCATGTCCATGGTGGGCGCTTCGCGCTTCGCGACCTCGCCGAGCTGCTGGAGGGTGCGCCCGTAGGCCTGCCCCTCCAGCGGCAGCGTCAGGTCGTCGAGGTCGAGGTAGCGGCGCACCAGGTACAGGTGCAGCGGATGCAGTTGCCAGCGACCGACGAGGGCCACGGAGTCCTCCCCCACATCACTCGTGAGCGGCGATGGTGGCCCTCACCACCACCGCCGCTCACGAACTGGTCCTGATCAGGCGCCGAACACCGGCGGCGCGGTCTTGGGCATGTCGTCGAGCCAGACGTCGTCCTGCTCCTCCAACCAGCTCGGGCGGTCGTGCTCCTGGTCCTCGCTGCCCTGCCCGCGCTGCCCAGCGCCAGCGGCACCCATGCCGCCACGAGCGCCACCCGCGCCCGCCGCGCCGCCACCAGCGCCACCGACGCCGCCGACCCCGGTCGCGCCACCCGCACCGAGCCCACCGGCACCGACGCGACCTCCGGCACCGAGCGAGCCAGCCCCGGCACCCGCACCGAGCCGACCGGCACCCATGCCGCCAGCACCACCGGGTTTGCCGAGCCCGCCAGGGCCACCGGTCTTACCACCGGCACCGCCGCCGCGAGGTCCACCGCCAGCGCCCGGCCCGTTGGGGCCGCCGATGCCGGGGCCGGGCAGCACCCCGGGACCGCTCGGATCGCCGGTCCCGCCGCGTCCCGGCAAGCCCGGAACACCACCACCCGGCCCACCGCCCGGTCCGCTCGGCACCCAAGCGGACCCGGTACCGGCCGGATTGGTGGATCCGCCACCACCGGGGTTGCCGCCGCCCGGAACACCACCGCCACCAGGAATGCTCCCGCCATCCCCAGTCCCGCCCGGGGGCACGCTGGAAGGCGTGACAGTGCTCGGGGGACGGACCTGCGGCGGCTCGATCGGCGGCGGCGGAGGTGGCGGCGGGGGCGGAGGCGGCGGCACGGGCTTGTCCTCGAGGTCCCGGAACGCCGGAACGGAGCTGTCCACATTGGTGTAGGTGGGGGTCAGCACCCGCCCCATGGTCTCCTGGGCGGCCCGCTCGGCCTGCTGCCGCTCCCGCATCTGCGCGACCGCGTCGGTGCCACCGGCAATCGGGTTGGCGAGCCCGATCGCGACAGACCGCCCGTAGTGGTGCCCCTCGGGCTCCGGCACCATGAGCTTGGCCTGCCCGGCAGCGGACCCGGCCTCCTCGATCTTGTTGCCGGTGGCCTGGAACGCATCAGCGCTGTCCGTCATCCACTTCACCAACGGCTCGGCGGACTGGTTGGCCGCATCCGCGGCATCGCCCTCCCAGCCGCCCTGGATGGCGGAACCAGCCTCCTGTTGCAGCTCCGGACCAATGGCCCGCAGCTTCTCCGCGATCTCCCGCCACTGGTTGGCGGCGTCCGCGGTCTTGCCCTGGTCCAGGGACCGCTGGTTGGTCTCGTAAAGCTCCTGGTGACCGTAGGCCTGCCAGTTCTCCTGCTGGGTGATCGAAGTGGGGTCGACGTCCATACCGGCCGTCAACTGTCGGTTCTGCCGCTCCAGGTCCTTGCGGAGCTGCGCGTTCTCCTGCTGCGCCCGCTCAGCCGCCTCCTGCCGAGCGTTCTCGGCGCGGGAGTCGTAACCGAACAGGTCAGCACCAAAGTCGTAAACCTCACCAGCGCCTTCAGCAACGGCATTGCCGACGGTCTTGACCCCGTCGACCACCGCGCCACCGACATCACTGGCAACATCACCGGCCCAGTCCATGAACCCCATCAGATCCCCCAGCTATCTCGGCATCCGAGGCGCAATGGCCTCAGCAATCTTCTGGGATTCGGCGCACTCGTCGAGTCCCTGGTCACGCGATTCGCTGACATCGACGATGATCGACCCGCCACCGGCGTCGAACAGGGTCGAGCAAATCCGTGCCTGCGTAGCAGTCTTGTCGATAGCACTCGCTGCTTTTCGCCCGTCGACCGTAAGCGCGTCGAACTTGGCCCAGTTGCTCTGCTGCCCGTAGGCCTCAACCGTCTGCTCTTGGTTCTTGTAGACCACTACAGCGGTGCGATCACCGTTGTAGTAGCAGCCAGGCTCCGACGCGATCCCGGTTTCCGGAGATCCCGGACCTTCAAGACCGAACGCCTGAAGGTCGTCGTCGGTGAAGATCCCGCAAGGATCGAGCTGCTCAAGCCCCTGCGTCTGTGATTCCGGGTCAGGCGTTTGACCAGCCGGGCCACCGCAACCGGCCACAGCCAGCAGCACCCCACCGGCACACACAGCGATCACTGCTTGAGACAAAGACTTCACGCCTGGCTACCCCTCTGCATGTCCTCGCCGATCTGCTCGTCGGTCGTAACATAGTCTTTCGCAGCCGTTCGGAAGAGATCAGCCTTGCGCCTCAGCTCATCACTCAGCTGCTTCAGCAGATCAGCAGCACCGTTCGTCCCATTGGAAGCCTTCTGGGCGAACTTGCCAGCCAGTTCCTGCGCAGAGCTGTAATCACCAAGCCCCTGAACACGCCCCAGCCTGCTCGCCCGCAGGCTGAGCCGCTCGACTTCATCGGCCTTCTTCTCGTAGACCTGAGCTGCCTTGTTCGCGGCATCGGGGTTCATCTTCAGCTGCCCCGAGGAGATCTGCTGCCCGAGCTGGTCGTTCTCCTGCCTGATCGCGCCCAGCGCAGCACCAGCGCCGACGAAGCCGAGGGCCGATCCTACCGCTCCTGCCCCCACCCCCAGGTCACCCGACATCTGCGCGTCCGCCATCCGCAGCCACCTCCGGTACCGATCGATCGACCCAGGTAAAGCTAGCGAACCGGGCAGACTACCCGCGATCGAACCCGAAAGATGATCACGTGATCAGCGCCACACCACCCGATCAGCCTAGCCAGGCTAGCTCCACTCGAACCGCAAGAACTCCAGCACCGGGACCTTCCGGTCCTTCTGGAGTCGCGACGCGACCGTCAGCGCCAGCGGCCTCGACACGGCATGCCCCATGCTTCTGCCCGACCGCCACCAACGAACAGCGGGTGAGCCACGCACCAGCGAGGTTGGAGCGCCAACCTATTTCGGCATCCAGGGCGCGATGGCCTCAGCAATCTTCACAGCCTCGCCGCACTCGTCAATGCCCTGGTCACGCTCGATTCTGCCGCTCCAAGTCCGCACAGAGCTGTGCGTTCTTCTGCGAGCTTGCTCAGCCGCCTCCTGCCGAGCGTTCCAAAGTCGTAAACCTCACCAGCGCCTTCAGCAACGGCATTGCCGACGGTCTTGGCCACCGCGCCACCGACATCGCTGGCGCCATCACCGGCCCACTCCATGAAGCCCATCAGATCCCCAGCTATCTCGGCAGCTTCGGTGCAATGACCTCAGCGACCTTCACGCTCTCGGCACACACGTTCGCCCCCTCGTCACGGAACTCCTGCACCGTCAGAGTGATCACACCGCCACCTGCATCGAACATCGTCGAGCAGAGTCGCGCCTGCGTCGATCCTTTGGTAATGGTGTTCGCAGCAGGACGGCCATCAACCTCAAGTCGGTCGAACTTCGCCCAGGTGTCCTGCTGACTGTACTTCTCGACGGTCATTTCCTGGTTTTTGAAGAAGGTCGCCCCAAAAGGCCGCCCGCTGAAAGCGCAGGCCGGCTCACCAGAACTACCGGTCTCAGGCTCGCCAGGCGCCCTGAATCCAAATGATTCGAGCTCTTCCGGGGTCAACAACGTGCACATATCGACCTTGGCGAGCCCCTGCTCCGCCGCGGCTGTGGGCGGGCCCTCCACTGAACTCGGTCGGCCACAGCTCGCCACCACCAGAGCCACGGCAGCGACACCCGCAGCAAGCACGGTTCGAGACGACGTCCTCACGCTTGACTACCCCTTTGCATGTCCTCACCGATCTGTTCGTCGGTAGCAACGTAGTCCCTCGTCGCCTGTCGGAAGAGATCTGCCTTTTTGATCAACTCATTGCTGAGTTGCATCAGCAGGTCACCAGCGCCTGTCTCACCATTGTTCGCCTTCAAGGCAAACTTGTTCGCAAGTTCTTGAACCGAGGCGTAGTCACCCAAACCCTCAACCGCCTGGAGGTCCTCAGCTTTGCGGAAGAGCGTCTGCACCTCTTCGGCCTCAGCTCGTACACATCCGCTGACTTTTTCGCGGCATCGGGGTTCATCTTCAGCTGCCCCGAGGAGATCTGCTGCCCGAGCTGGTCGTTCTCCTGCCTGATCGCGCCCAGCGCAGCACCAGTGCCGACGAAGCCGAGAGCCGCTCCTGCCCCCACTCCCAAGTCACCCGACATCTGCGCGTCCGCCATCCGCAGCCACCTCCGGTACCGATCGATCGACCCAGGTAAAGCTAGCGAAGCGGGCAGACTACCCGCGATCGAAGCCGAAAGATGATCACGCGATCAGCAACACACAACCCGATCAGCCTAGCCAGACCAGCCCCCCACTCGGACCGCGAGAACTCCAGCACCGGGACCTTCTGGTCCTTCTGGAGTCGCGACGCGACCGTCAGCGCCAGCGACTCGACACAGGCGCCATGCCCCATGCTTCTGCTCGACCGCCGCCAACGAACAGCGGGTGAGCCACGCACCAGCGAGGTTGGAGCGCCGATCTATCTCGGCATCCGGGGCGCAATGGTTTCAGCGATCTTCACAGCCTCGCCGCACTCGTCAATGCCCTGGTCACGCTTCTCCGTCACCGTGATCTTGATTAGGCCGCCGCCCGAATCGAACAATGCCGAGCAGATCCTCGCCTGGGTTGAACCCTTGTCGATCGCGCTCGCAGCCGGACGCCCGTCGATCTCCAAACGGTCAAACTTCGCCCAGTTGTCCTGCTGACCGTAGGACTCGACAGTCTTTTCCTGGTTCTTGTAGAAGATGCCAGCAATCTTGTCGCCGTTGAAATAGCAGCCGGGCCCTGACGAACCAGCGCCTTCTGGATCGCCAGGTTCCCGCAGGCCGAACGATGCAAGTACGTCAGAAGGAACCATCGTGCACGGGTCGATCTGCGCAAGCCCCTGGTCGCTCCTAGTGGGCGCTGGGTCTTCCTGCGGGGCACCACAGGCAGCCACCGCCAGCACTACTGCACCGGCGCATGCACCAACGGTGCTTCGGCCCGACACCTTCATGCCTGACTACCCCTCTGCAAGTCCTGATCGATCTGCTTGTCGGTAGCAACGTAGTCCACCGCAACTTGACGAAAGGATCAGCCTTCCCTTCCGAGCTCATCGGTCAACGAGGCGGAGGCCGGAGTTGCGGAGGAGGTTGGTGAGGTGGTCGTGCGGTAGTGCTGGGGTGCGGTGGCCGTCGCGGCCGGTCATGTCCGCGTTGGCGGTCTGCGCGTTGAGCACCGCTTCCTCGGTGGCCTGCACGACCGCCTCGTAGAACGGGTCCATCCGGCCCCACGGGACGAAGCGCAGCTGCTCGTAGTCCGGGCCGCCGGGGGCCATCGTGCTGGTCAACGCGCCGCGGTTCGCGGTGGAGAAGGCCAGGAACAGGTCGCCGGAGAAGTGGCTGCCGGTGGTGCCGGTGCGGGCCAGGCCCATCGGCACCCGGCGGGCGAGCGCGGTGCACTGGCCCGGCAGCAGCGGGGCGTCGGTGCCCACCACGACGATCACCGACCCCGCGCCCGGCCTGGCGAGCCAGTCGGATTCCTCCATCGGGTTGTCCGCCAGCAGCTGCTTGCCGACCGGGACGCCCGCGACCACGAGCTCCCTGCGCGCGCCGAAGTTGGCCTGCACGAACGCTCCCACCGCGTAGCGGTCCGCGCCGTGCTCGACGACCCGGGACGCGGTGCCGCTGCCGCCCTTGAAGGCGTAGCAGTTCATCCCGGTCCCGCCGCCGACCGACCCCTCCTCGACGGGACCGGAGCGGGCCGCGTCCACTGCCGCCGCCGCGTGGGTGGTGCGCACGTGCGCACCGTTGATGTCGTTGAGGTAGCCGTCCCAGGTCTCCCCGACCACCGGCAGCAGCCACTCGCGCGCCAGCTCGGGCCGGTTCCGCACCACCCAGTCGATGAGTCCCCTGTGGACGGTGCCGATGGCGTGGGTGTTGGTGATGCCGATCGGCAGCGCCAGCGAACCGGTCTCCTCGACCCAGGCGGTGCCGGTCATCTCCCCGTTGCCGTTGAGCGAGCACCAGCCCGCGGCGCACGGGTCGGCCACCCCGTCCCGGCCGCGCGGCAGGATGGCCGTCACCCCGGTCCGCACGGATTCCCCCTCGACGAGGGTGGTGTACCCGACCTGCACGCCGGGCACGTCGGTGATGGCGTTGTGCTGTCCCGGGGCACCGTCCAGCGGGATCCCGAGCGCGCGGGCCCGGGGCAGTCCGGCGGGGGTGCGCGTGGCGGTCATCGGCTCCTCCGAGGTCACGCGGGGTCAACCAGGTCGGGGGCCAGCTCCGCGCAGCCGGTGGCGCCGCGGGCGTAGGACAGGATCAGCTCGAAGGCCCGCTGCGGGGGCATCACCGCGTTCCCAGCCAGGATCTCCAGGCCGTAGCCGTTCTCCAGGCACACCAGGTTCGCCGCGATGTCCGGGATCGGCGCGGTCGGCGCGAAGTGCCCCTGCGCGCGGCCGATCTCCAGCACCGCGCCGTACATGGTGACCTGCCGGTCGAACAGGCTCTCCACGATCACCGAGTACACCGGGTCCTGCCGCACCGCGGTGGTGAACTCGTAGAGCACGTTGACCAACTCGTCGTCGGCCCGCCACGGGATGCCCGCGCGGGCCGCGGCGACCAGCTTCTCCCGCGCGTCGTCCAGTGTGGACAGCATCGCGGCCCGGTCGGTGCAGAACCGGTCCACCGCCTGACGGAACACCTCGCGCAGCAGCTCGGACAGGTCGGGGAAGTAGTAGTGCACCGAACCGCGGACCACCCCCGCCTGCTCGGCCACGTCGGCAACGCGCAGCGCGGCCAGGCCCTGGCGGCCGACGGCCCGGGTGGCCGCGGCGACGAGGTGTTCGCGGCGCACGGGTTTGCGACTGGGACGGGCCATGCCGAGGATTCTCTGGCACTCGTGCCAAGACAGTCAACAGACCCGCGCAACATCCCTTGACATCGGGCATCCGTTCTTTGACTCTGGCGCCAAACCATGGTCTCGAAGGTCGAGGTGCCCGATGACCGAGGAAGTCGCCGCCACCGCCAGCTCCACCAGCTACCGCCAAGACCTGTCCCGGTCCCTGACCTTCCGGGAGAACTCCTGATCACGCTCTCCGCGGTGACTCCCGCGTCGAGCGTGTTCATCATCGTCCCGTCGGTGATCCAGGGGGTCGCCGGTGCTTCCGCCGTGGTGTTCACCATCGCCGCGCTGGTCGGCGTCGTGGTGGCGCTGTGCTACGCCGAGCTGTCCAGCGCGTTCCCCATCACCGGCGGTGAGTACGCGTTCGTCGCGCGGACCGTCGGCAAGTCCACCGGGTTCGCGCTGTACCTGCTGACCATCGTGTCCGGCACGCTGATCCTGGGGGTGATCGCCAGCGGCACCGGCCAGTACCTCGGCGTGGTGTGGTCGGCGCTGGACGGCCACTGGGTCGGCGTGGTGGTCATCGTGGCCACCGGTCTGATCGCCGTGCTGGGCATCCGCACCAACGCGTGGGTGACCGGTGTCTTCCTGGTGCTCTTCCTGGTGCTCGAACTGCTGGCGCTCGCCGTGCTCGCGGCGCTGGGGTTCGTGCACGTCACCCAGCCGGTCTCGGTGCTGTGGACGGCACAGGCAGCTGGGCCGGACGGCACGCTGAGCGCGGCCTCGGCAGGCCTGGTCGTCTCCTACACCGCGGTCGCGATCTTCGCCTACAACGGTTACGGGACCGCCGTCTACTACGCCGAGGAAACCCGCCAGGCCACCAGGACGATCGGGCGGGCGATCCTGTGGTCGCTGGGCATCACGGTGATCGCCGAGCTCGTCCCGCTGGTCGCGGTGCTGCTGGGCACACCCAGCATGTCCGCCCTGGTCAGCGCGGAATCGCCGATGAACTACTTCCTGCTCGCCCGCGGCGGTCCGGTGCTCAACACGATCGTCAGCCTGGGCATCGCGATCGCGGTGATCAACGCGGTCATCGCGATCATGCTCCAGCTCGGCCGCAGCCTGTACTCGGCGGCCCGCGACCGCTCCTGGCCCGACGCCCTCAACCGCCCGCTGACCTGGATCCACCCGCGCTTGCGTACCCCCGTGGTGGCGACGCTGACGGTGGCGGCCCTGGGCGTGCTGTCCTACACCCTGCTGCCCTTCGAGGTCCTGCTGCTCGGCTCCGGCGCCAGCCTGGTGATCACCTACGTGCTGGTCGGCCTGGCGGCCCTGCTCGGCCGCGTCCGGGGCCGCACCCGCCGCGCGGCCTACCGCATGCCCGCCTGGCCGCTGCCCCCGCTCCTGGCGCTGGGGGCAATGGCAGTGGTCCTCTACGAGAACCTGCGCACCGACTGGCCCCCGGTGGCGATCACCACCGCGATCCTCGCGATCGGCTACGCCTACTACTACGCCTACATCTACCCCCGGAGGGACCGCTGGACCCTCCCCGACCCCACCGACGAGGACACGTGACACCGGCGTGCGAGGTGTTTGGCAGCACGCCGCGGGAGAGTGCGGCCTCCGGACGGAGGAGGTGCTGCGGATGATGTTCGTGGAGTTGTTCGCGCCCAAGGGGGCGCTCAGCTCGGATCAGCGGCGGCGGGTGGCCGAGCTGCTGGGTGCGCTGGACAGGTTCGTGCCCGACGAGGACCGGCACGCCGGGATTTCCGAGGTGTTCGGGGCACTGTTCCACGTGGTGGTGCACGAGTCTGCGGTGTGGGTCACCGGGGGCGAGGTGCTCGAGCCGGGCGCACCAGCGCGGTTCGTGGTCCGGGTGCACGTGCCGGGGCCCTGGCGCAAGGACATGAGCGAGTACGTCGTCTCCCACACGACCGAAGCCGTGGCGGCCGTGGCGGGCCCGGAAGCCGCCGTGCAGGTGCACGTGCTCGGGGTCCCGGAGGGCGGGATCGGGCTGAACGGGCAGGTGGCGACGTCGACGCGGATCGTCGAGATGATGGGCGAGCCGTACCTGGCGGACCTGGAGGCGGGCAAGGCCGTCCGGGATCCGCTGTGCGGCGTGATCGTTCCGCTGAACGAGGACGCGATCACCTTGGAGGTCGACGGGGCGGTGCACGGCTTCTGCTGCGCGGGGTGCCGCGAGGAGTACGTGGCGAAGCTCGGCTTGACCGGCTGAGCAGTCACGACTCGAGCAGTTCGAGGGCGCGAGCAGCACTCAGCTCCCGCCCCTCCGCGTAAGCCGCGCGGTAGGCCCACGGCCCCAGTTCCTGCTGGAGGTCGCGGGTCAGCCGCACTACGTCGGGATCGTGCGCGTCCGGGCCACCGCGCACCACGCACGCGGCACCCAGGATCGCCGCTGCGCGGCGCGGTTGCCCACGCCGCAGGAAGAGGTCGGCCTTGCCCACGCCGACCGCGGCCGCCATTGGGGCATCGGGCATCGTGGCGGCCATCGACAGCGCCGAGCACAACTTCGCCTCCGCCGAGTCGAGCTCTCCTTTGGCAGCGGCGAGGAAACCGGCCGTGCTCAGGTGCAGCACCTGGAACGGGCGGCTGTCCGGTGCGGCGTCCTCCTCGGCCCGGCGGAGCTGGTCCGCGGCCTGGTCGAGGTCCCCGGAGTGGCGCGCGAGGTCGGCCAGCGCCAGGCGGGCCAGCGCGACGTGGTGGGCGGAGCGGGCCTCGGCGACGACCGCCAGCAGCTCCGCCCGCGCGGTTGGCGCATCACCCGCGCTGATCCGGATGTTGGCCAGCCAGACGCGTTGGCCGTCGTCGCCGAGCTCCCGGGTCAGCGCCGTCGACTCGTCCAGGGCGGCGATGGCGGCTTCGGCGGAGCCAGCGGCGGTGTGGGCCGAAGCCAGGGACATCAGGGACAGCGCTCGGCCCCAGGAGTCGCCAGCCGTCGCGAAGTCCTCCGCCGCTGCCCGCAGGTCCTCGACGCCGTTGGGCAGGTCGCTGGTGGAACCGCGCAAGAATGCGCGGGCGAGCCGGAACATCGCTCGGGCCCACGGGTCCGGGTGGTCCAGGTGCGGTTCGGTGGCGGCCAGCCCCGCGGCGAAGTCACCGCGGGCCAACGCCAGCAGCGCGTCGACGAAGGCACCCTCGGGCTGGTCCGGCTGCCACTGGCGCTCGACATCGGCGCTCACCTCGGCCAGCATTCCCGCGAACATGGCGTTGAGCAGGTGACCGGCGACCACGACCGGGGCGGGTGTGCCGGCGCGGACCACCTCACCGAGCCGTTGCACGGCTTCGGCGTGGTCCCCGCGGATCAGCCAGAAGTGCCCGAGCACCGACCCCAACCGGACTGCGGTGTCGGCGGATGCGTGGCGCAAGGCGGCGGTGAGGTTGTCGCGGTCCGCTGCCAGCCGCCGCACCCAGTGCACCTGCGCGGGCCCCCGCAGGTGCCGGCGGGCGCGCTCGGCGAGGTCGAGGAAGCACGCGGCGTGCTGCTCCCGCGCGGAATCCAGCCGACCGGTCTCCCGCAACCGCTCCTCGCCGTACGCGCGGATCGTGTCGAGCAGGCGGTAGCGCTCGCCGGACAGCTGCAGCAACGACTTGTCCACGAGCGAATCCACCACCTCCTCCGCAATCCCCACCCGCGCGGCCTCGTCCGGCCCGAAACCGCCCGCGAACACCGCTAGCCGCTCCACCGCATCCCGCTCCTCCTCGGTGAGCAGCTCCCAGCTCCACGCCACGACCGCGCGGAGGGTCCGGTGTCGGGGCAGCGCGGTGCGGCTGCCGCCGGTCAGCACCCTGAACCGGTCGTCCAACCGCGCGACCAGGTGGGACAACGACATCGAGCGCAGGCGGGCGGCGGCCAGCTCGATCGCCAGGGGCAGCCCGTCGAGCCGTCGGCAGACCGCGGCCACCTCGTCAGTGGCGGTGAAGTCGGGGCGGGCGGCTCGGGCGCGGTCGGTGAACAGGCGGACGGCCGCCTCGGGGTCGAGCGGGCGGACCGGGATGAGGACTTCACCGGTGATGCCGAGCGGCTCGCGGCTGGTGGCCAGCACCCGCAGCCGCGGGCACCGGCGCAGCAGTTCGTGCGCCACCTCCGCCGCCGCGTCGACGACGTGCTCGCAGTTGTCCAGCACCAGCACCGACTTGGTCGCGGCCACCGCTTCAACCACCTGCGCGACGACGTCGTTCGAGCCGCCCGCTCCGCGCACACCGAGAGCGACGGCGATCGCGTACGGCACGTCCGCCGGTGCGGTCACCCGGGCCAGCTCGACCAACCGCACCACGCCGGTCAGCCGACCGGCGACCGCGGTGGCGAGGCGGGTCTTGCCCACCCCGCCCGGGCCCACCAGTGTCACCAGCCGACCGTGCTGGAACCGCTCCGCCACGGCGGAGCACTCCTCGACGCGGCCGACGAAGCTGGTCAACTCCGCGGGGAGGGCAGGGCGCGGCTCGGGCCTGCGGTCGCGCAGCAGGTCCAGGTGAAGCTCCTGCAGCTCCGAACCCGGGTCGCTGCCGAGTTCCGCCGCCAGCCGGGTGCGGTACTCCTCGTAGGCGGCGAGCGCTTCAGCTCGCCGGCCTTGCCGGCCCAGCGCTTCGAGCAGCAGGGCGCGCAACCGCTCCCGCAACGGGTGCGCGGTGGTCAGCGAATCCAGCTCGGCCACCACATCGGACCGGTGGTCACCGAGAGCGATTTCGGCGGCGATGCGGTCTTCGATCGCGCCGAGCCGCAGCTCGTCGAGACGCACCACTTCCGCCGCGACGTACGGTGCTGCGGGCACGTCCGAGAACGGCTCGCCTCGCCACAGCTCCAGCGCCGCGCGCAAGGTCTCCACGGCAGCGCTGCGGCGCCCCTCCGCGGCGAGTTCCTCGAAGTGCAGCACGTCGACCTGCTCGGGCCGCAGCGCCAGCAGGTAACCCCGCGGCACCGACCGCAGCGCGGACCGGTCCGGCAGCGCCCGCCGCAACCGCGCGACCAACGACTGCAGCGCGTGCGCCGGGTTCTCCGGTGTGCTCTCCGGCCACACCGCCTCAACCAGGGATTCCAGCGGGACCACTCGACCAGCGTCCACGGCGAGCCGGGCCAGCAGTCCGCGCAGTCGCAGACCACCGATCTCAACCGGTTCGCCGCCACAGCGCAATTGAAGCGGTCCCAAGAGGCCGACCCACATGCGCCCACTCTGCCACCCGGCACGACAGCGATCTGCGAGCTGGGTGGCAGGCGCGCCGCGCACGGTCCTCGACGTCCACCACCCGAGAACGGAGATCCGCCCGGTGGAGCACCTCGCCAACCACGAGCAGCACGAGGTCTGTCAAGGTGTTCCGCCGTTGTGAAGCAGGCGGCCGTGCGGATTGCGGTCCGGGGCTGGCTGGTCACGGCGCGGGCGCCCGGCTGAGCGTCCACTTCGGAGTCACCGCAGCCGGGTGGTGGGGAGCAGGTCCGCGGCCGTGGTGCGGATGGCCGCCAGGGATGCGGCCACCGCGGGGTGGTCGCGGCGGCCGAGGCGGGTTGCTGCGGTGATGCGGCGGGCCGGTGCCGGTTCGCCGCGCAGGGGCAGGCGGACGACGGGCCAGTCGTCGTGCAGACGGGCCAGCCGCGGCACCAGGATGATGCCGAAACCGTGGGCCACCAGGGCTGCTCCGGTGTCCCACTCGTTGGCGTGGTGGGCGATGTTCGGAGTGAACCCGGCCGCCATGCAGGCCGTGCGGACCAGGTCGTGGTATGCGCCGCCGGGCAGGGCCACGATCCACGGCTCGTCGGCGGCGTCGGCGAGGGTGACCGCGCGGCGCTGGGCCAGCCGGTGCCCCGCGGGCACGACCAGGTCCAGCGGGTCCTCGAGCAGCGGTTGCTGGTCGAAGCGCTCGTCGGCGGTGGACGGGGTGTCCGCGGAGTTGATCACCAGGGCGAGGTCGGCGTCCCCGGCCAGCAGCAGGTCGAAGCAGCGCGCAGGTTCGGCTTCGATCACCCGGACCCGCAGGTGCGGGTAGCGCTCCCGCAGCGCGGCAGCGGCGGGCGGGAGCAGGTTGGTCGCAGCGGTGGAGAAGCCGCACAGCGTGAACGAACCGCTGGGCTCGTCGGTGATCGAGGCGAGTTCGGCGTAGGCGAGTTCGGCTTGCGCCTGCAACGCCTCGGCGTGGCGCAGCACCGTCCGGGCCGCCGCGGTCAGCTGGATGCCCCGTCCTCGCTGGGTCATCAGCTCGACGCCGAGCTCCTCGGCCAGCTGGCGCAGCTGGTACGAGACCGCCGACGGGGTGTAGTGCAGGGCGGCGGCAGCGGCGGTGACCGTGCCGTGGTGGGCCACCATCTGCAGCACCTTGAGCTTGGGGTCGATCATTCGACCATTTTGCACGGTCATGTCGAAGACCGTTTGATTCTCTTTCCGGGTGAGGACCGGCAGCCTGGACGCCGTGATGCTGTCGAACCCCCTCGACCGGGCTCTGCCGCCCCGCGGCCGGGCGCGCGAACTGCGCACCGGCCTGTACGTGCTCGTCGTGCTCACCGCCGGTGCCTACCTGCCCAGCCCGCTGTACCCGGCCTACCAGGGCGCGTTCGCGATCAGCGACCTCGCGATGACCGTGGTCCACGCGACGTTCGCGCTGGTCAGCGCGCCTGCCCTGCTGCTGTTCGGGTCGGCGTCGGATGCCCTGGGACCGCGGTCGGTGCTGCGGGCGAGCATCGTGCTGGCGGCACTCGGTTCGGCCTGCTTCGCCTTGGCGTCCGGCCTGGGGTGGTTGCTGGCCGGGCGAGCCGCGCAAGGGCTCGCGCTGGGTGCCGCGACCGGCGCGGCCACCGCGTTGATCAGCGAGCGGGCCCGGCGCAACGGCTCGGTGCTGGCCAGCACGGCTTTCCTGGCGGGCACCGCCGCGGGACCGGTCGCCGCCGGGGTCCTCGCCCAGCACGCACCGGCACCGCGGCTCCTGCCGTTCGCCCTGCACCTCGCGTTGCTCGGGATCGGCTGGCACCTCGTCGCCGCGCTCTCCGCAGGCGGGTCCCGGACCGCTCGGTGGACAGCAACCCGGCCGGAGATCCCGCGGGGGATGCGACTGCACTTCAGCTCCGCCGCGGCGACCGGGTTCCTCGCCTGGACGACGGCGGGCCTGTTCCTGGCGGTCATCCCGGCACTCCTCGTCCGCGGTGGTCAGGCCAACGAAGCGGTGGTCGGCGGCGTCCTCGGGGCGGTGCTGATCTGCTCCGTGCTCACCCAGCCGCTGGTGCCCCGCCTCGGCACGCGCGCCGCGCAGCTGGCCGGGCTCGGCGCTGTGCTGACCAGCCTCGCCCTGCTGGCCCACACCGGCGGTGGGTCGCTCCCGGCCACCCTGCTCGCAGCAGTCGTGGCCGGTGCCGGGCACGGCCTGGCCTACGGCGGTGCCGCCGCTGCCGTCGACGCGGTCACGCCAGCCGGCAAGCGCGGTGCCACCACCGGCGCACTGAACCTGGCGTTCTACCTGGGTGCCGGGCTCCCCACCATCGCCGTCGGCCTCGTCACGCTCGAACACCCGCTGTCCGCCGCGATGTCGTGGGTCGCCACCGCCGCGGCCGCGCTCGTCCCGCTGGCTGCTGCGGCAGTCGCCGCCACCCACCGCCGCACGTCCAGTCCCGGCGGCGAGCGGGTTCTGCGCCGAACGCGTTCCGCAGCAACCGTTCCAGAGGCGCGACCTCAGCGAGCGACGACCGCGCGTCCCAAGCGCACGCACTCCAACCGCTCACCCCTCGCGTCGGCGAAGCGCCCGTCCGGCTCGCGGTGGCGGCGCTCCAGTTCGGCTCGACGATGACGCCGCCTGATCAGGCCGCATGGCTAAACTCCTGGTCATGGGTCTTTTCTCGCGGCGCGAGGCGCCTCCCGGGCCGACGCAGCCGTTCGAGTTCGTCGTCGAGCACGTGTTCGCCGTGCCGATGCGCGGGCTGGTGTTCACCGGTCACGTCACCAGCGGGCAGGTCCAGCGGGGGCAGGACGCCGTGCTGCACCTGCCCGGGGGTGCGCACGCCGTGCGCGTCAAGCGCATCGACGTCCGGAAGCGCTCCGCCAGCGTGGTCGGAACCGGGGCGGAGGCCGGGCTGTACCTCGACAGTGTCTCGTCGAACGACCTCCCGTCCACCCCTCGCGGCGACAGCAACCTCATCGACAACGACGCCATCGCGGGAACCAGGATCACCTCGGCCTGACCTGCGACCACGGCCCGCGGGAAAACCGGTTGCGGGTGCGTCGGACCGCCGCCTAGCCTCGTCGGTACACAGGAAAGGAGGTGGTCCAACGTTGAATACCAACAGGACTTGTGAGGTGGCTGTCCGCTAGGACCGCCTACGGCACTCCAGCCGACCCGACGTGCGATCGTCCTGCGGGACGCGAACGCGGGTGAGCGGTCGGCGAATTCCAGGCAGTTACCCGACCCCGGGGCTCCGAACTACGTCCGGTTCGGCCCGTCGGACCACCGACGGGAAGTGGCCCCGGGGTTGCCTGCTTTCCGGAGCCCACCAGGCGCCCGAGCACGCGCGGCCACACCGGCGGCGCGGTACGGAAAACCCTTAGCCCGCTGCGGGATTCACCACTGGGTGCGGTTCACCCGACTTCCTAACGTGTCGGTCACCACCGACCTGCGTGAGGACGTCTGATGACATCGACCCGACCTGCGGAGCCGTCTGCCAGCGTGCTGCGGCTGGGGGTGGCCGCCGGGGTCGGCACCTCCCTGGAGCTGTACGACTTCACCATCTACGGCACGGCCGCGGCGCTGGTGTTCGGCGACGTCTTCTTCAAGACCGGTGACGCCTGGCTCGGCACCTTCCTCAGCCTGGCCACCTTCGCCGCCGGGTTCGTGATGGCGCCGCTCGGGGCCGCCGTCTTCGGCTGGATCGGCGACCGGAAGGGCCGCCGCACCGCGCTGTCCGCCGCGTTCCTGCTGATGGGCTTGGCAACGCTGGGCATGGGCGTGCTGCCGTCCTACGCCGTGATCGGCGTCGCCGCGCCGCTCATGCTCGTCACGCTCCGGCTGCTGCACGGTGTCGCGCGAGGCGGTGAGAGCGCTGGTGCCGCGGTGCTCGCGATCGAGCACGCACCGGCGCACCGGCGCGGCGTGTACGGCTCGTTCGTGGCCTTGGGCTCGCCGATCGGCACCATCATGGCGAACTTCGCCTTCGCCATGGTCCTGTTCCTGCCGGACGACGACGTTCGGGACTGGGGGTGGCGGCTGCCGTTCCTGGCGGGCGGGTTGGTGCTGCTCCTCGGGTTGTGGGTGCGCAGGGGCGTGGCGGAGAGCCCGGTCTTCCAGCAGATGGTCGCCGACGAGGAGCACGACAACCGGTCGAAGCGCCCGCTGCTGGACGTGATCAAGTCCGACTGGCGCCGCATCGGGCTGACCGCCGGGATCAACCTCGGGCTCACCGCGACCACTTACACGCTGGTCACCTTCATGCTGTCCTACGCCACCGCCAGCGCCCCCGAGGGACTCGGGCTGCCCCGCCAGGCGATCGTGAACGGCTCCCTGCTGGGGTTGGCCTGCCACGCGGTCCTCAACATCACCGCCGCGTGGCTGTCCGACCGCATCGGGCGCAAACCGGTGATGCTCGCGGGTGTTCTGCTGTCCCTGGGCGGTGCGCTGGCGATGTTCCCGATCGCCTCGGCAGGCACCGTCGCCGCCGTCAACACGGCCGTCGTGCTGGGCTTCGCCGCGACCGGCGTGCTCTTCGGTCCGATGTACACCTACTTCTCCGAAGTCTACCCGCGGGAGAAGCGGCAGTCCGGGGTCGGTCTCGGCTACCACCTCGGCGCGGTGCTCGGCGGCGGCATCACCCCGATGATCGCGAACCGGATCATCGCCACCACCGGGAACCCGCTCAACGTCGGCTACTACCTGGCCGTCCTGCTGACGCTGTCCCTGCTCTGCCTGCTGGCCCTGCCCGAGACCGCTCCGGCGCGGCTGTCCCGGCGAGCCTCGCGGGGAGGAACCGAGGCTTCGGCCAACGTTGATCCACTAGGGTGAGGCGATGACATCGGTCAAGCAGTTCCAGGTCGCCTTCGACTGCGCGTCACCGCTGCGCGTCGGTCGCTTCTGGTGCGAGGTGCTGGGGTACGTGGCCCCACCGCCGCCGGACGGGTTCGCCACCTGGGACGAGTACAACGACTCCCTGCCGGTCGAGGAGCGGGACTCCTGGTTCGTCTGCTCCGACCCGGCGGGCGTGAACCCGCGGCTGTTCTTCCAGCGCGTGCCCGAGGGCAAGGTGGCCAAGAACCGGGTGCACCTCGACGTGCGGGCCGGTACCGGGCTCGAGGGGGAGGAACGCCTCGCCGTGCTCGAAGCCGAATGCGCCCGGCTGGTGGCGCTCGGGGCAGTGCGCGTGCGGCTGCTCGAAGCCGACGGCGAAGAGGAGTCGTGCATCGTGATGCAGGACGTCGAGGACAACGAGTTCTGCCTCGACTGACGTCCTAGCGGGCGCGGGACGGGATCATCCGGACGAACTCGGCTGCCGCCGGGGAGAGCGGGCCGCGGCGCCAGAACAGGGCGCCGCGGCGCACCACCCGGGGCCGCAGCGGCAACACCACCGCTCCGCGCTCCCCCGCTTCGCGGGCCAGCGAGCGCGGCAGCAGCGTCGCCCCAGCGCCGGCCAGCACCAGTGGCACGATCATCGCCTGGTGCGCCGTCTCCACCGCGACGCGCGGCTTCGCGCTCGACGCGGCGACGGTGTCCTCGATGACTTCGCGCGTGGCTGTCCCGCGCGGGGTCGTGACCCAGTTCAGCTCGGCGAGCTCGGCGCGGCCGATGCGCTCGCCCGCCGCCGACCCCGGCGGGAGCACCGCCAGGATCTCCCGGCCTTCGAGCACGACGTGCTCCAGCTCGGCGACCCCGTCCGCGGCGGAATCGGCCATGCCCAGCTCGGATTCGCCGCTGCGCACCGCGCTGGTGGCCGCCGAACCCAGCTCGTGGTCGGACACCCGCACCGCGACGTTCGGGTGGCTGCGCAGGAACGTGCCGAGCAGGGCGGCGAGCGGGTCGACCGCGAGCGTGGTCTGCGCGACGATGTCCAGTCGGCCCTCGGCGAGCCCCAGCACCCGGCGCACCGAGTCGGCTGCGGTGCTCAGGTCGCGCATGACCTGCCGGGCCGGTTCCACCAGCGCTTCCCCGGCGGGCGTGAGCGCGACGCCGTGCGGGAGGCGGTGGAAGACCTTGCCGCCCAGCTCCTGCTCCAGCGAGCTGATCGCGTGCGACAGCGAGGGTTGCGCGACGCGCAGCGCTTTGGCCGCGCCGGTGAAGCTCCCGCTCTCGGCGATGGCCAGGAAGTACTCCAGCTCCCGGCGTTCCACCCAACTCCTCCTCACGCGTCGCGGGCGCAGCGGAAGCCGGTGTTGCCGGTGGAGGTGTCGGGGGTGAGCCCCTGGCGGGCCGACACCCGGTAGCGGCGGCAGTACGAGTCGTGGCACAGGTACGAGCCACCGCGTGCGCTGCGACGTCCCGGGGTGAACCAGTCGGCGCACCACTCCCAGACGTTCCCGGTGGTGTTGTACAGGCCGAAGCCGTTCGGCGCGAACTCGGTGACCGGGCACGTGCCGCGCCAGCCGTCGGCCGCGTCGTTGCGCTGCGGGAACACCCCCTGCCAGACGTTCATCCGGTGCTCACCGCCGGGTTCGCGCTCGTCGCCCCATGGGAAGGCGCAGCCGGACAGCCCGCCGCGCGCGGCGTACTCCCACTCCGCCTCGGTCGGCAGCCGCAGCCCGGCCCACCCGCAGTAGGCCTGCGCGTCGGTCCAGGACACGTGCACCACCGGGTGGTCCGCCCGTCCGTCCACATCGGATCCCGGTCCTTCGGGGCGGCGCCAGTCAGCGCCCTCCACCTGCCGCCACCACGGCGCCGCCGCGACCCCGCGGGTCGGCGGGAAGTCGTCCGGCAGCAGGCCCGCGAACACGAAGGACCAGCCCCACGACTCCGCCTCGGTGCGGTAACCGGTGGCGGCGGTGAACTCGGCGAACTCCGCGTTGGTGACCGCGGTGGGGCTGATCAGGAACGGCTCGACCCGCACCTGCCGGACCGGCCCTTCCCCGTCCTCGGGGTAGGCGAGCGCGTCCTCGCTGCCCATCAGGAACGACCCGCCGTCGAGCCGCACCATGCCCGCCGCGCGTGGGGCGGCGGCGGGCGCGACGGGGTGCGCCTGCGTCGTGGGCCGTCCGGCCGAGGGAGCACAGCAGGCCCGCTCAGTCATGGGCAGCCTTGAACCGGGCACGCTCGTCGGCGGCGTCGTGCAGGTCGTCGCCCAGGTCGACGCGGACCCAGCGCAGCTCGCCGGTGAAGGCGTTGTCGGCCACCGGGTAGTCGTCGGTGACCGGGGTGGCGCGGTCGACGCCGACGTCGAAGGTCTCGTCGAAGGCGAAGTAGTACGGGATGGTCTTCGGGACCACCACCTCGCCGACCTGCTCCCCGTCGACGTGCAGCGCCACGTCGCCGCCCCGGCCGACCCCGCCGCCGTGGTAGGCGAAGTCGACCCTGATCTCGTGGCGGCCGGGCGCCAGCGGCGCGCGCGACCGCGCGGTGTGCACCTCCAGGCCGAAGTAGTTGTAGGCGTAGCAGAGCCGCCCCTGGTGGAAGTACACCGACCAGCCGCCGAAGCGACCGCCCTGGGCGATGACCACGCCGTCGGCTCCACCACCGACCTCGACCTCGGCGGTGAACCGGTGCGAGCGGTTCTTGACGTTCGGCGCGGTCTCCTCGGTCAGCCGCCCGGTCCCGGCGTGGAAGGTGATCGACCGGCGCTCGCCCATCAGGTCCAGGCGCCCGGCCTCCTTCGGGTTCTCCCGCTCGGTCATCCGGTCGTCGAGCGGGAACACCCCGTGCCGACCGGCTTCCACCAGGAACAGCTGCTTGAGCTCCTGGAGCTTGCCCGGGTGCTCGGCGGAGATGTCGCGCGCCTGCGTCCAGTCCACCGAGGTGTCGTAGAGCTCCCACTCGTCGTCGTCGAAGTAGCGCCGCTGCTCGCCCTGGACCATCTCCCACGGCGTGCCGTGCCGGGTCACCGCCATCCAGCCGTCGTGGTAGATGCCGCGGTTGCCGACCATCTCGAAGTACTGCAGCCGGTGCTGGTCCGGGGCGTCGGCGTCGTTGAAGCTGTAGAGCATGCTGGTGCCCTCGATCGGCTGCTGGGCGATGCCGTCGACCTCCACCGGGTGCGGGATGCTTGCCGCCTCCAGCACGGTGGGCACCACGTCGATCACGTGGTGGAACTGGTGGCGGATGCCGCCGCGCTCGGCGATGCCCCGCGGCCAGTGCACCACCATCCCGTCGCGGGTGCCGCCGAAGTGCGAGGCGACCTGCTTGGTCCACTGGTAGGGCGTGTTCATCGCCAGCGCCCAGCCGACCGGGTAGTGCGCGTGGGTGGTGGCGTCGCCCAGCGCGTCGGCGTTGTCCAGGATGAACTCGGCGCTGTCGGGGATGCCGCTGGCGAAGCGGTGCTCGTTGAGCGTGCCGCCGAGGCCGCCTTCGGCGGAGGCCCCGTTGTCGCCGAGGATGTAGATGAACAGCGTGTCGTCGAGCGCGTCGAGCTCCTCCAGCGCGTCGACGAGGCGGCCCACCTGGTCGTCGGTGTGCTCGGCGAAGCCCGCGTAGAGCTCCATCAGCGACGCGGCCGCCCGCTGCTCGGTCGCCGACAGCTCGTCCCAGTGCGGGACGCCCTCCGCCCACGGCGCCAGCTCGGCGTCCGGCGGCACCACGCCGAGTTCCTTCTGGCGCTGCAGGGTGATCTCGCGCTGCCGGTCCCAGCCGTGGTCGAACGCTCCCCGGTACTTGTCCCGGTACTCGCGGGGCACGTGGTAGGGCGCGTGGGTGGCGCCGAAGGGCAGATAGGCGAAGAACGGGTGGTCCGGCTTCAGCGCCCGCTGGTCGCGCACCCAGTCGATGGCGTGGTCGACCAGGTCCGCCGAGAGGTGGTAGCCGTCCTCGGGGCGGCGCGCGGGCTCCAGCGGCGTGGTCCCGTCGAACAGCAGCGGGTACCAGTGGTTCATCTCGGCGCACAGGAAGCCGTAGAACTTCTCGAAGCCCTCCCCCGTCGGCCACCGGTCGAACGGCCCCGCCGCGCTGACGTCCCGCGCCGGTGTCTGGTGCCACTTGCCGAAGGCCGCGGTGTTGTAGCCGTTCCCGCGCAGCACCTGCGCCAGCGTGGCCGCGCTGCGGGGGCGGATGCCGTTGTAGCCGGGCGCGGCGCTGGCCATCTCGGTGGTCACGCCCATGCCCACGGAGTGGTGGTTGCGGCCGGTCAGCAGCGCCTGCCGGGTGGGCGAGCAGATCGCCGTGACGTGGAACCGGCTGTAGCGCAGGCCGTTGTCGGCGAGCCGCTCGGCGGTCGGCATCCGGCACGGCCCGCCGAACGCGCTGGGCGCGCCGAACCCCATGTCGTCGATGAGCACGACCACCACGTTCGGCGCGGATTCCGGCGGGCGCACCGGCTGCACCGGCTCGAAGCGCGGTTGCTGGTCACGCGCGTCCAGCGCGGTGGCCGGCGGTGGGACCTCGTCCGGGATCGGCAGGCGCTCGCGGGAGCGGACCGCGTCGCTCATCCCCAACCTCCTGGCAGCATCGAGCCGCCGGGATGCGCGCAGCACCCGGCGGAGCACCGAACGGGAATTGTCACCGGCAACCCGGCGATCACCGCGAACCATAGCGATCCGGATTCGCCCACCCAAGCGTCCGAACGCGCCGGGAACCACTGCCCCACCAGGAAACCCGAGGGTACGAGCAGGTCAGGCGGCCAACCGAACGGCGGAAGACCAATTTCGAATACGGCCGATAGAAGACCTCTATACCCCGGATTCCGCGAATTCTCGGTGGCTGCGGAGGAAACGGGAAGCCCCTCGAGTGGCCGACGCCACTGCGCCGCCTGGCCCAGCGACGGCCGGACAAGTGCGTCCGGGGCCACAGCCAAATTCGATGCACCGTGCATCCGAGGGTGCAATAATGCACTATGCGATGAATCGTGCAACGAACACGCGCAGGCGGCGCATGGCCGCGACGGCTGCGCGGATGACCTCGATCGCCCGCAGGCTGACCGCGGAGCGCGGCCTGTCGGGCTTCACCGTTGAGGAGGTCTGCGAGCAGGTCGGGATCTCGCGGCGCAGCTTCTTCAACTACTTCGCTTCGAAGGACGACGCGGTCCTCGGAGTGCCCGCCCGCAAGGACGACGACGAGCTGAACGCCTGGTTCACCTCACGCGGCAACCCGGACGTCCCGGGGGTCTCGCCGACCCTGCTCGACGACCTCGTCGAGTTGGCGGTGCAGCGCTGGGACGACTCGGGCATCACCGCCGAGAGCGTGGCCGACGTGCGCGCCGCGTTCGAGCGGGAACCGAAGCTGCTCACCAAGGGCTTCGAACGGCTGCTGCGCGACGAGGAGTCCTCGGTCGAGCTCGTCGAGCAGCGGGAAGGACTGCCCTCCGGGGACCCGCGGGCGGCCACCGCGGTGCAGCTGGTCCAAGCGCTGGTCAGGGCCGCGGCGCGGGAGTTCCTCGACCCGACCAGCAACGACCCCTTCGCGGAGGTTTTGGGCCGCCGGCTCGCCGCCGCCCGCGAACTGCTCAGACCACAACACGACCCCGAACGGACATCATGACCACGACCGCCCCAACCCCGCTGCTGCTGACGCAGCGGCGGATCTGGATCATCTTCAGCGCGCTCATCGCTGGCATGCTGCTCGCCAGCCTGGACCAGACGATCGTCTCCACCGCCCTGCCGACCATCGTCGGTGACCTCGGCGGCGTCGAGCACCAGGTGTGGATCACCACCGCCTACCTGCTGGCGACCACCATCGTGATGCCGATCTACGGCAAGTTCGGTGACGTCCTCGGCCGCCGCCGGTTGTTCCTGGTGGCGATCGCCCTGTTCACCCTCGCCTCGGTGGGCTGCGCCTTCGCCACCGACTTCTGGGCGTTCGTGGTGTTCCGGGCCATGCAGGGCCTCGGCGGCGGCGGGCTGATGATCCTGTCGCAGGCGATCATCGCCGACATCGTCCCGGCCAGCGAGCGCGGCAAGTACCTCGGCCCGCTCGGCGGCATCTTCGGCCTGTCCGCCGTCGGCGGCCCGCTGCTCGGCGGGTTCTTCGTCGACCACCTGAGCTGGCAGTGGGCGTTCTACATCAACATCCCGATCGGCATCGGCGCGTTCGTCATCGCGCTGGTGGCGCTGACCCTGCCGAACAAGAAGGCCTCCCAGCCGATCGACGTGCTCGGCGTGCTGTTCCTCTCGGTGGCCACGACCTGCCTGATCTTCTTCACCGACTTCGGCGGCGACCGGGCGCACGGCTGGACCGCGCCCGAGACCTGGGCCTGGGGCGCCGGGCTGCTGGTGTCGGCGATCGCGTTCGTGATCACCGAGTCCCACGCCGCGGACCCGATCATCCCGCTGAGCCTGTTCCGCAACCCGATCTTCATCAACGCCACCGCGATCGGCCTCACGCTGGGGCTGGGCATGTTCGCCGCGATCGGCTTCCTGCCGACGTTCCTGCAGATGTCCTCGGGCACCTCGGCGGCGGTCTCCGGCCTGCTGCTGCTGCCGATGATGGTGGGCCTGCTGGGCACCTCGATCGCCTCCGGCGGCATGATCACCAAGACCGGGCGCTACCGGATCTACCCGATCCTCGGCACCCTGGTCACCGGCGCGGCCATGGTCATGATGACCACCCTGGCCGCGGACACCCCGATCTGGCTGATCTGCGTCTTCCTGTTCGTCTTCGGCGCGGGCCTGGGCCTGATCATGCAGGTGGTCGTGCTGGTGGTGCAGAACGCGGTCCCGGCGGCCATGATCGGCACCGCGACCAGCACCAACAACTACTTCCGCGAGGTGGGCGCCGCGCTCGGCGTGGCGGTGTTCGGCACGATCTTCACCACCCGCCTCACGGAGAACCTCACCGCGGTCTTCACCGGGGCGGGCGCCTCGGCGGCCGACGCCTCGACGGCCACCGCGACGCTGGACCCGAAGACGCTGAGCCAGCTGCCCGGGCCGGTCCGCGACGGCGTGGTCGCGGCCTACGCCGACGCCCTGGCACCGGTCTTCTGGTACCTGCTGCCGTTCATCGGCATCGCCTTCCTGCTCGCCCTCGTCCTCAAGCAGATCCCGCTGTCGGACGTGGCGGGCCTGGTCGACCGCGGTGAGGCGATCGGCGGCGAGGAAGCCGAGCGGCTGGAGGCCGAGCAGCGCAGGGCCAAGGAGAAGGAGACCGTCAGCGCGGGGGACGACGCCCCGAGCAGCTGAGTCCGTCAGGGGTGCTGGGTGGCGGTGAGGAAGATCGGGGGCTCACCGCCACCGTGGCACTCCACCGCCGCTCCGCTCACATAGGAGGCCAGGTCGGAGGCCAGGAAGAGCGCCACGTTGGCGATCTCCTCCGGCCTGGCCATCCGGCCGAGCGGGATGGTGCGCTCGATCGCGGCGACGGTGTCGTCCCCGCCGTAGTGGTCCGCGGTCAGCTCGGTGCGGCACAGGCCGACGTTGATCGAGTTCAGCCGCACCTTCGGCGCCCACTCCACCGCCAGGGAGCGGGTCAGGGAGTCCAGGCCCGCCTTGGCCGCCCCGTAGGCCGCCGTGCCCGGCGAGGGGCGGAGGGCACTGACGGAGGAGATGTTCACGATCGCGCCGCCGGTGTCCTGCTGCTGCATCGCGGCGTTGGCGGCTTGGGCGACGAGCAGCGGCCCGGAGAGGTTCAGGCCGAAGATCTTGTCGTGGAAGCGCGGCGAGACGTCGGCCGCCATCGCGTACGGCGCTCCCCCGGCGTTGTTGACCGCCACGTCGAGGCGGCCGTGCCGCGCCAGCAGCCGGTCCACCGCCTCGCGGATCGACTGCGCGTCGCGGACGTCGCAGCGCAGGTGCGTGGTGCCCGGCGCGGGCTCGTCCACTTCGGACCGCGCGAAGGTGACCACCTGCGCCCCGGCCGCCACGAAGGCGGCGGCGGTGGCGCGGCCGATCCCCTTGGTGCCCCCGGTGACCAGGACGACCCGGTCCGTCATGTCCAGCTGAACAGCCACGCGCACCTCCGGTGGTCGAGACCCGGGCACCAGGTTACCAAGCAAATGCTTGGGCAAGCACCACTGCCCGGCGAGTCCGGCTTCGGCACCCCAGGTCGCCGACCGGAGCGTGCTGGTCGGCCGGGGAACCCGTCCGCCGCGAACCTATGCGGCACCCCACCGGTCCTGATGTCGCCAAACCCGCTCAGTGGGACGACCCGTGATCGAGCAAGAAGCCGCGCCGCGGAGCTGGAGCGAGCAGGAGCAGGAGCAGGAGGCGACCACGGAACCAGCAGTCGAGGCGGGAGGAGGACTGGGCGCTCGTTGAGGTAGCCGTGCACCTCGGTGCCGGTCAGGGACGGGCGACCGTCGAGCTCAGCGTGCCGCACCAGCACTCGATGAGGCGGACGCCCTGGACCGTCGTCCGGTCGGTGCCACAGGAGGCGGCCTCGTGATCGTGCTGCTCACCGCGACCGCCACCCTGCGGTGTCCTCGGTGGACTGCCTACGCCAGGCGCAGCACCAGGTACCCCCGGCGGAGGGGCCGCTCATCCCCGCACGGTTCGCGCAGCATCCGGCCGACCTCGGCGAACCCGGCCTCCCGGGCCAGCCGCGCCAGCTCGTCGACCGGCCACTGGTACGCCGTCGCCACCTTGTGGTCGAACGGGGCGACCGGGCCGTCCCCCGACTCGAAGAACCCGAGCAGCAGGTGGCCGCCCGGCGCGAGCACCCGGCGGAACTCGGCGAAGAACCCGGGCACCTCCTGCGGCGGCGCGTGGATGATGGAGAACCAGGACGCGATGCCGCGCAGCTCGTCGTCGGCCAGGTCCAGAGCGTCCATCGAACCGACCTCGAACCGCAGGTCGGGGTAGGTCTGGCGGGCGATGTCGATCAGCGCTTCGGACAGGTCGACACCGAAGACGTCCAGCCCCAGGTCGCGCAGGTGCGCGGTCACCGGCCCCGGCCCGCACCCGAGCTCGGCCACCGGCCCGGGCGCACCGGCCCGCACGTGCTCGGCGAACGCGGCGAGCGCCGCCCGGTCCAGCGGCAGGTTCTCGAGGTCGTCGCGGGCGAGCCCGGCGTAGAGCGAGGCGACAGCGCTGTAGGCGTCGGCTGCCGCGCGGGAGGTCGAAGAGATCACGACCGAGCACCGTAGCGCTCGGCCCCGACAGCGATCCGCGTCAGGGGCACCGGCTCAGCGCCAACCCCGCCGCCCCGAACTGCCCACTGGAAGCCTCGAAGCTGCTACGTTCTGGGCAATTTCGACGAAGGTGGGGTTACCGTTGAGAGCGTCGGAAATCATCGAAGCCCTGGAGGGCCTGCCCGGGACCCAGCCAACGAGGGCGGACAACCGCGTGTCAGCGCACGTTCCCGCCATCGATGACACGGTCCTCATCGACTCCGCCGAAGTGGCGCGGTACCGGCGGATCTGGGCGCCGAACGGCGATCCGGCCGTGGAGTTCGTGCTCGGCGAAGGCCCCGGGGCCAGGCCGTTGATCATCACCGCCAGCGATGTCGTCTACCAGCCGGTGAGCCCCCGGGAAGTCCTCTCCTCCGGTCTCAACTACCACATCACCGACCTACCGCACCTCGTGTCCTACGCGGAGATGGAGGACGCGGCCCAACGCACGGCCAGGGAGCACGAGGAGCCGGGTCCGCTCAACATCGACAGCCTCGGCGCCTCCTACCTCGCCGTGCGGTGCTTCATCGTCGCCGCCACGCTGAACGGGCTCCGACCGGTGCGCAGCGTCGCGTGGTGGCAACGCGGGTGGGACGCCCTCGGCGGGGACCTGTGGCCGTCGAACTACCGGGCCGACCCGGTGTGGGACGAATTGGCGCAGGAGGCAGCGCACGTCGAGCTGTCCAGCCCTCCGGAGCGGGAGGACGGCGGAGCGGAGGCCACCGCCCACGTGGACGTCGCGGACTTCCGCCAGCTGGAGCCCGCGCTGACCGCGGTCGGGCTCGACGAGGACTTCGCATCGCGGTGGCGGGCAACCGTCCCGATCACCCCGGCGCGGTTCGCCAACACCCTGCTGAACCGGGTGGACCACGCCCGCGCCCACGTGGCGCTCTACCCGGACGGCGGTGGCAGCGTCGACGTGGAGGTGCGGGACCAGGACTCGGTGGCACTGCTCCAGTTCAGCTGGTCCGACGGGGAAGAAGTGCACATCGACGAGGTCCGGATCACCGGCTCACTGGCGGGCACCGGCCTGTTCCAGCGGCTCATCTTCAACACCGAACGCCTCACCAGCATGATGAGGTTCAAGCGCCTCACGCTGATGGCCACCGAAGTCGGCGCCTACGCCTTCGCCAGCATGGGCTACCCGAGGGACCCGGAGCTGCACCGGGCGATGCTGCAGGGCTTCCGCTGACGGTCCTCACGGCCGGAGCTTGCGCCGCAACCTGGTCATCGCCTCGCTACCGACTGCGGCTTCGGTCGCTTCGCACAGGGCCGAGCAGCGCTCGGCGGCTTCCGCCAGGTCGGCCCGGGCTGCGCCGAGCTCGGCGCGCAGCTCGTCGGCCCGCTCCCCGGCGACCCGGCGGATGTCGCGCACTTCCCGGGAACGGATCTCGCGGATGGTCTCGGCCGTCGCCACCACGTACCCGGCGCGGTCCGCACCGTCGGCGCCGATCGCCCGACCGATCTCCACCAGGCGCGCCACCTCGCCCGCAGGCAGGAAGAACAGCGTGGTCGTGGAGAAGGCGCTGAGCGACGCCTGCCGCTCCCACCTGGTCAGCAGCCCGGACTTCCGGTCGACCAGCGGCGCCAGGTCCAGGTAGAACCGCGGGTCGACGGTGGTCAGCAGCGCCCTGGAACCCTCCAGCGTGGAACGCACCGCGCCCACCGCCCGCGCCTGCTCCTGGAGGGTGGCGGTGAACTCCGCGGCGGTCTCCGGCGTGCCGCCGTCGCCGAGGAGTTCCTCGGCCAGCACGAGCAGCCGCTCCCCGCGGACGCACAGGTCCTGCAGGTCCACCACCACGTGCACCAGGTGCTCGGCGACCCGCGCGTCCCGGTTGACCTGCCGACCGTCCAGGAACCGGTCCCAGTACGAGGACAGGACCTCCGCCAGCTTCGAGAACAACTCGAACAACCCCGTCTCCTCCCGCAGCGCCAGCCGAGTGTACTGAGCCGCCAGCCGCCGGGGGGTGCGTTCGACCACAGGCACGAGCTAGTGTGATACCCCAGGGGGTACCTTCGGGGCAGGAGGCGAGAGATGCAGATGAAACCGGAACTGCTCGGCGATGCGCTGACACGGTTGAAGCGGGCGCAGGGGCAGTTGGCGAGCGTGATCGAGTCGATCGAGGACGGCGATGACTGCGCCGCCGTGCTCACCCAGCTGGCCGCCGTTTCCCGAGCTCTTGACCGTGCCGGGTTCAAGATCGTGGCCAGCGGCATGCGGTACTGCCAGCAGGCCCGGGAGGACGGGGAGGAACCCCCGATGACCGAGCAGGAGCTCGAACGGCTCTTCCTCGCCCTAGCCTGACCCGGCACCCGACCCCAACACGCATACCCCCCTGGGTATCGGAGGTGAATGGACGTGACAGCACCGTCCCAGACCGGTCAGCTCCAGGTCGAGGTCGTCGAGACCTCCTCACTGGGCGACCGGAGCTACCTCGCCACCGACGGCCACCGCGCCGTGGTGGTCGACCCGCAGCGCGACGTGGACCGCATCATCGGCGCCACCGGGCACGCGCGGATCGCGCTCGTCCTGGAGACGCACGTGCACAACGACTACGTCTCCGGCGGGTTGGAACTGGCCCGGCTGACCGGCGCCGAGTACGGCATAGCCGCGGCCGACCAGGCGCCGTTCGCGCACCGCCCGCTCCGGGACGGCGACCTGCTGGAGGTCTCCGACCGGCTCCGGGTGCGCGTGGTGGCCACCCCCGGGCACACCTTCCACCACCTGTCGTACGTGCTGGAGGACTCCGGGGAACCGGTCGGCGTGTTCACCGGCGGCTCCCTGCTCCTCGGCACCACCGGGCGCACCGACCTGCTCGGCGGCGAGCACAGCGAGGAGCTGGCCCGCCACCAGCACCGGTCCGCGCACAAGCTGGCCGACCTGCTGCCCGCCGGGGCGCAGATCTGGCCGACGCACGGGTTCGGCAGCTTCTGCTCGGCGACGCAGGCCAGCGGCGACTCCTCGACGATCGGCGAGCAGCGGGCGGTGAACCCCGCCCTGTCGCTGGCCGAGCAGGACTTCGTCGAGACCACGCTGGCCGGGCTGGACGCCTACCCCGCGTACTACGCGCACATGGGCATCCGCAACCTCACCGGCCCGGAGCCGCTCGACCTCCGCGCCCCGGCCGAGGCCTCCCCCGGTGAGCTCGCCGAGCGCCTTCGCCGCGGCGAGTGGGTGGTGGACCTGCGCTCCCGTAAGGCCTACGTCGACTCGCACCTCGCGGGCACGGTCAGCCTCGGCCTGGACGGCCCGATGGCGACCTGGCTGGGCTGGATGATCGAGTGGGGTTCGCCGATCACGCTGGTCGGCGAGTCGCGCGAGCAGGTCGCCGACGCGCAGCGCGAACTGGTCCGCATCGGCATCGACCAGCCCGCCGCGGCCGCGACCGGGCAGCCCGCGCAGCTGGCCGCCGACCCGGCGCAGCTGACCAGCACGCCGACCGCCACGTTCGCCGACCTGGCCGCCGCGCTGGACGGACGCCACGGCGCGCTCCCGGCCGCGGACGTCGTGCTCGACGTGCGGATGACCAACGAATGGCGCGCCTCGCACGTCGAGGGCGCGGTGCACATCCCGCTCTACGAACTGGCTTCCCGGATCACCGAGGTCCCGGCCGGTTCGGTGTGGGTGCACTGCGGCAGCGGCTACCGCGCCGCGGCCGCCGCCTCGCTGCTCGAATCCGCCGGGCGCACCGTCGTCGCCATCGACGACGCCTTCGCCGACGCCCGGCCCGCCGGGATCACCCTGACGACCGCTGGAGGAGAAGCATGACGAACGCGTTACCGTCCACTGTGGATGTCGCAGCGGCCCGGGAGCTGGTGCGCGCCACGCCCCGCGCCCGGCTGATCGACGTGCGCTCCCCCGGCGAGTTCGCCGCGGCGCACATCCCCGGCTCGCACAACGTGCCGCTGGACCTGCTGCGCGCGAACAGCTCCGGGCTGTCCGCCGACCACACCGACCCGGTCGTGCTGGTCTGCGGGTCCGGCGCCCGGGCCGAGCAGGCGCGGAACCTGCTGGCCACCGCGGGGTTCGCGCAGCTCGCCGTGCTGCGGGGCGGCATCGCCGCCTGGGAGCAGCAGGGCGCTCCGGTCACCCGCGGGGCCGGGAAGTGGGCGATGGAGCGGCAGGTCCGGCTGGCCGCCGGGTCCCTGGTGCTCACCGGTGTCCTGGGCAGCCTGGTCGCGCCGAAGCTGAAGTGGCTGGCCGGGTTCATCGGCGCCGGGCTCACCTACTCGGCGCTGAGCGGCACCTGCGGCATGGCTCGGCTCCTGTCCCTGCTGCCGTACAACCGCACCCCCGAGCAGGACGCGTCGGCGCTGCTCGCGGCACTGACCCGATGATCCTGGCCGTCGTCTTCGGTGTCGTGATCGGCCTGTCCACCGGTCTGCTCGGCGCCGGGGGTTCGATCCTGGCCGTCCCGGCGCTGGTGTACGGCGTCGGCCAGCCGATGAGCACCGCGGTCCCCACCGCGCTGGTCGTGGTGGCCGCCTCCGCCATCGGTGGGCTGTGCTCCCGGAACCGGCTGCGGCTGGTGCAGTGGCCGGTGGCGCTGGTGTTCGGCCTGGCCGGGATCCCCGGGGCGATCGGCGGGGCGGTGCTCGGCCGGTCGCTGCCGCAGGACTGGTTGCTGCTCGGCTTCGCGGTGCTGATGGTCGTCGTCGCCGCGCGCATGTTCCGCAGCGGCGGCCGGGGCCCGAGCAGCGAGGTCGACCAGCAGGGCTTCCTGCCGCGGACGGCAGCCGCCGGTTCCGGGGTGGGCGTGCTGACCGGGCTCTTCGGCGTCGGCGGCGGGTTCGTCGTGGTGCCCGCGCTGACGATCCTGCTCGGGTTGACCGCGCCGCAGGCCATCGCGAACTCGATGGTGGTGATCACGATCAACTCGGTCAGCGGGTTGGTCGCGCACACCGGTGCCGCGGCCCAGCTCGACCTCGGCGTGCTGCTGACCTTCGCCGCCACCGCGATGCTGGTGTCGGTCGCGGCCGCCCGGTTCTCCGACCGGCTGCCCGCGAGCACCGTCCGCCGCGCGTTCGCCTGGACGGTGCTGGTCATCGCCGCGGGCGTGGGCACCTCCTCCGCGATCAACCTCGCCACCGCGTAGGGGTCGTGAGTGCGTAACAGTGTTCGAACACTGTTACGCACCGAACAACCCCAGCCGCGAACTCACGGAGGGCGGGGGGGGGGGGGGTGGGGGGGTTTTAGGGGGGGTGCATGC